>CAZYCO010000041.1:2025-17373 GCA_964645885.1 uncultured Gammaproteobacteria bacterium | reverse complement strand
ATGGTAAAGAAATAAAAGAAAAAGATTTATATGAGCAAATCGCAACACTAGAATTAAAGAAAGTCGGAAATGTAGGAGCAATAACAAGAGCAATGTTTCTTGCTATTTTATATAATCATTTAGACGTTGCTAAAATTCTAGTTTCGGTATTAATTAAAAAAGATATTAATCTTGAAAGTTTTTTTAATCACTTAGTTTTTAATATTGGAACTGATCCTTACGATTTCCTGCAGATCGCTAAACTTTTAAATCGAGATCAATTGGTTGGTTTTTTCCAAAAGGTAAAAACAAAATTTAATTCTGGCAGTATTCCAATTTCTGATGGATTTACTTTTTCAACTGGCTGCGATCGTACGGAAGCATCATGTTTTTGGGAAACTTATATCGATATTGCAATGCTTACTGAGCTTCGCTTTCAACGTAATTCGCAAACAGTCTTAAGTGATAATTCACATCCAAAACTAGTCGATAAAATTAAATCAAGATTAGAAGAATCAGATTATGTAACTAAATATATGCGAAGGTGGACTCCTGTTCTTTATTTAGTTTGTTATTACGATATTAATTTGTTTACAGAAAATGCAAATAAATATAATTCTTTTGCAGAGGTAATTAAAAAATACTCACCAGAATCATTAAATTTTTTGCTAACCAATTTTAATTTTTCATTATCTTTTTCAACACAATTAATACTAGAAGCAAAAAAGCAAAAAAAAGATGAAAAAGGCGTAATCATTGTCAAATCTTTATTTGCTAAAAACGCATCTACAAAAGAGCGAAAAGCTGCGTCGTTTATAAAAAAAATGAGCAATCTGATTATGTACGATTTATCAGGAACTAAGAGCGCTGGTGAGCAACTTTCTAGAAATATTTATTACTTTCGAGATACTCATTTATTAAACAAAATTAAAGATGATGATGTAGCTGTATTAGATAAATTGTCTATTTTATTTGAAGATATTAATTTAAAAAGAGTCAACTCCTATGAAAATTTTAAAATTAAAATAGACAGTGCACTTGCATGTTATCGCGGTGATCCAACTTTAGGTGTGCAAACTTATTTTCATTACTTTTATATATGGTTGGCAAAAGAGTATCGCAATCATCAGCCAGCTTATTGCAATCAAAATGATCTCCCATCTACTAGAGCTACGCCATTATTTGGTTATAATCGCTCCAGCTAAATGTCATCCTTTGCTATGAGGGGTATCTCCTTTGCGTTTTAAGATCCTTTGGACCATGCTTGTTACCTTATTTGCAACAGTTATCTGTTATAACTTTGCTTTTGCTAACCAAGCAGTTGTTAAACAAAAAATCTTTGGTCCAACTAAAGTGACTGACACGTTATCAATTATTGCCAAACATGTTATTCCCCCACGTAGTACTATCACTCTTAATCAAGTTATGGTTGCTATTTATGCCAACAATATTTCAGCGTTTGGCAAGGGAAACATGAACTTATTATTAAAAAATAAGTGGTTAAAACTTCCCTCAACACAAGAAATTAAAAGTATTTCTCCAACTCAAGCATTTTTAATTGTGAAGCGACATGAAATTGCATGGCATAAAAATGAAGCACTACCACAAGAATATATTCATATCCGTACACAACCAGAGTTAAAAACAGTTAACCAACTGACAGATATATCGTCATCAACTAAAAACGACGTTTTACAAAAAGAAAATGTATTAGCACAAGCACCACCAGAAGAATTAATGTTGCCTTTCACACCGTTACTACGTCCGGTTACTAGTTTAAATTTTGTATTTGTTTCATCAGATGAATTGCAACGCGTGCAAAAAGATAAATTATTACCACTTATCTTGAAGCCCTCTGTTATTGCACAGCAAATACAAGTTTTGGCTCAAGAACCAATGTCAGCATTACAAACTTTTGATATGTGGACATTGTTATCAACCCAATTTCAAGAACTAGCTATTCGCTTTGATAAAATTGAAAAAGATCAAAATCAGATTCAACAACAATTAGGCGCGTTGAAACAAAATGATGTTAAGCAAGCGCGTCAAATTCAAGCATTACAAGAGCAATTACAACATTTAGCGCCAGCTAAAAAAGATGCAAACTCTAATGAAAGTTTTGTGGGTTTCTTTATCAAAGAACAAACGAATAAATTAGTCGAATTTTTTAAAACATTAGATAGTGTTGCACCAATATGGCCGTTAGGAATTGCGCTCTTTGCTACAAGCTTATTATTGATTGTGGCGCTTCATCGCTATCGAATGAAAAAGAAAAATAATCTTCATTATCAGGTTGCCAAAGAGCAGTCATCCGAACCGATCGCTGCTGTTGCAATTTCAACACCTATTACTATTTCTGAACCAGAACCGAAGGTGAATGAAGTACGTATTCGTGCTAAAGAAGGCTCATTACATGAAGCGGTAGCTGAAATTTTATCTAGTCATCATTCGACGCCAGAAGTGGCGAAAATAGTAGAAACCGTTGAATTTCCTGAAACAACTGACGCAGATTTCTCAGTAGAAGATGAAATTTCATCATTACTTGATTTAGCACGTGCTTACAGTGATATGGGCGATCATGAAAATGCTCGAAGCTTACTTGATCGTATTATCACTGAAGGTAGTGACGCACAGCGCCAGGATGCGAAACATCTATTAGAACAAATGCAGCCATAATTTTTATGACACGTATTGCGCTTGGTTTGGAGTATGACGGCACAAAATTCCATGGCTGGCAGTCACAGCCAAATGTTCGTACTGTACAAGGCGTAGTTGAGCAAGCGCTATCTACAGTTGCAGATGAAAAAGTCTCAATTATTTGCGCAGGTCGAACAGATGCCGGCGTACATGCTGCAAACCAAGTTGTTCATTTTGAAACCAATGCAAATCGTTTAGATGATGCATGGGTTTTAGGTTCAAATTGCTATTTGCCTTCAGATGTTAAAGCGCGGTGGGCTCAGATTATCGATGAAGACTTTCATGCTAGATTTTCAGCATTATCTAGAACGTATCAATATTGGATTTATTGCGATCGGGTTCGCCCTGTAATTTTGAGACCATATTTGACCCATGAATCTCGAGAATTAAATTTAGAATTGATGAAGCAGGCGGCGCAATATTTGCTCGGAGAGCATGATTTTTCAGCTTTTCGCTCAAGTGAGTGCCAAGCTAATACGCCTGTTCGCACTGTAGAACATATAAAAATTGAGCAAAAAGGCCCTCTAATCTCCTTTACCATTACCGCTAACGCTTTTTTACACCATATGGTTCGCAAAATAGTCGCAGTTCTAGTAGAAATAGCGACTCAAAGACGACCTGTTTCGTGGATGGTTGAATTAATGGCAAATAAAGAATCCGCTAATCAAATTACAATGGCACCGCCACAAGGACTTTGTTTAGTTGCTGTTCGTTATCCTTCAAGGTTTAATCTGCCCCAGACAAAAGGTGCATGGCTTCATTTTTGTGAGGAAAATTAAATGAGTTGGTTTCAAAAATTACTTCCTTTAACCAAAACTGATAAGAAACGTGGTGTTCCAGAAGGTTTATGGTTTACCTGCGAGCAATGCCAAGCTGTTTTATTTCGTGCTGATTTGGAACGCAATCTTGAAGTTTGTCCGAAATGCAATCATCACCGCCGAATTACAGCTCGTAAACGCATTGATATTTTTTTAGATGCTGATGGGCGTGCTGAAATCGCTACTATTGAGCCAGTTGATCATTTGAAATTTAAAGACTTAAAAAAATATAAAGATCGCTTAGCTGCAGCACAAAAAGAGACCGGGCAAAAGGATGCAATTTTTGTATCTAGGGGTCGCTTACATGGTTTAGGAGTAGTGGCAGCAGCTATGGATTTTTCATTTATGGGCGGTTCGATGGGGGCCAGCGTAGGTGAGACCTTTGTTAGAGGAGTGAACGCGGCACTTGAATATAAGACACCTTATATTTGCTTTGCTGCAAGTGGTGGAGCACGGATGCAAGAAGGCCTGCTTTCATTGATGCAAATGGCTAAAACTAGTGCGGCGTTAGCTAAGTTATCGGATGCTGGATTACCTTTTATTTCAGTTTTAACTGATCCAACGATGGGTGGTGTTTCTGCCAGCTTTGCTATGTTAGGCGACATTATTATCGCTGAACCAAATGCTTTGATTGGATTCGCAGGGCCTAGAGTAATTGAGCAAACGGTTAGAGCAGTATTACCAGAAGGTTTTCAACGTAGTGAATTTTTATTGCAGCACGGTGCAATCGATATGATTGTTGATCGTCGTGAGATGCGAGAGAAAGTTTCCAAACTTTTATTTAAATTAATGAGACAAGCACCTGCAAAAAAATGACGGTAAAAAAATCTTTATTTGATTGGCTTTCGTGGCTTGAGCAATTACATCCAAAAGCTATCGACCTATCATTGGAACGATTAAAACCTATTGCCGATAAACTGTTTCTTACTCAATTTTCCTGTCCTGTAGTGACTGTTGCAGGCACCAATGGCAAAGGTTCAACCGTTACTTTTTTAAAAGAAATTGCAAAGGCACATAATCTAAAAGTAGCGGTTTACACCTCTCCTCATATTTTGCAATTTAATGAGCGCATAGAAATCGCAGGTAAAATAGCTTCGGATCAACAAATCATTCATGCTTTTGAAGTAATTGAATCGCGTCGAAATAATATTTCGTTAACTTATTTTGAATTTACTACTTTAGCTGCACTATTTTTATTTAAGCAACAAGAAAAAAATTTAGATTTAATTGTTCTTGAAGTAGGTATGGGCGGGCGTTTAGACGCAGTAAATATAGTTAAAAATGATATCGCAGTTATTACTAGTATTGATTTTGATCATACCGAGTGGTTGGGAACAACACGTGAACAAATAGGCTATGAAAAAGCTGGTATTTTTAAAGAAAATGCTAAAGCTGTTTATGGTGGAACAGATATTCCAATAACTGTATTAGAGCAAGCAAAAGCTGTAAAAACAGCACTTTTTGTTTTAAACCGCGATTATTATTTTTATTCATCCGATCAAAATGATGGGAAGTGGGCATGGAAAAGTAACTTGCAGTATTGGGGCAATCTACCCAAAACCCAGTTGCTTACTATTAATGCCGCAACTGCATTAATGGTATATGAGTTATTAAGGCCTCAATTTTTACTATCATATCAAAACTTAGAACAAGCTTTAAAACAGGCTAGTTTAATAGGTCGTTTTCAAATACTTCGGACAAATCCACAAGTAGTTGTTGATATCGCTCATAATGTTGAAGCCGTTTCAAATTTGGCAAGACAATTAAAAAAACAACAAGTAGATGGAAGAACTAGAGCAGTTTTTTCTATGTTAAAAGACAAAGCTATATCTGATTGTATTGCAGCAATCAAAGATGAAATTGATGAATGGTTTATCGCGCCTTTAGCAACAGCAAGAGGATGTGATATTGAACTACTAAAAAAAGCTTTTTTTAAGGCAAAAGTTGATATCATAAGTGAGTATCCAGATATCAAAACTGCCTTAAGTGCAGCACTACAACAATCAAAAGACATCGATCGCATAATTGTATTTGGTTCTTTTTATACTGTGGCAAATGTCATGGTATGATGGGCGGCGTTATTAACGGTGGAGTATAGCTATGACGTTACAAATAAAAGAAAGGATTGTAGGTGTTGTTGTCATCATATGCTTATTATTAATTTGGGGGCCTTTCTTTCTTAGTAAAAAACCGCCCGAAGAAGTAGCACTGAAAGACAATAAAATCCCTGCAAATCAAGCACCAACTACTATAGCTATCAACGATAGTAATAACATTCCTTCCACTCAACTTGTAGATAATACCTTACCGCCACAAACTGCCGAAGAACAACTACAAGCTAAACAACCACCTGTATTACCAATGCCTGCAGCACAAACACAAGTAGCGGATGCAGAGGATGATGACATCACTGTTGAAGAACCAACTTTACAATGGTCTGGCCCTAAGCCACAAAAAGCAGAAGCAAAATCAGCAACAGTAAAAGTAAATGAAGTTGCAGCTAAAACTGTTCCGCCTGAAGAAGAACAAATACCAATTCAACCAGCACCGGCACAAAGCAATAATATCAACCATACTAAAGACAGTACTGAAGATTTAAATGATGAAAGTTTGGTTAAAACATCTGAAGCAAATGAAGCAAAATTGAAAAAGTTATTTGAAAAAAATGAACAAGCTTCTATTTCTGCAAAAGTAGTTGCAGCAACTGTTACCAAAGCGAGCACAAAAGCAAAAACACAACTTGCAACAGCACCTATCGTTAAAGCAAATAAAAACAAAGAAACAAAAGCAGCAGCAACGACAAGCAATAAATGGATTGTTGAAGTAGCAACACTTTCAAACCCACGTTATGTCACAGTATTAAAACAGAAATTGGCAAAGAATGGTTTTGTAGCATTTAGTCGTGTGGGACATTCAAGTAATGGTAACCCTATCTATTACATTTGGATTGGTGCTGAAAATAATCGAGAACAAGCTGAAAGTTTAGCAAAGCGTTTGGAACGTACTTCTCGTATGACAGGAAAAGTAATGAAAAGCTCAAATATTGGTTAGAAAAGAATGAACTCTCGCTAATTGTAAGGAGTTATGTACATGCAACTAACTTGGATCGATTACAGTATTTTAGTGATTGCGTTTCTTTCTATTCTGATAGGTTTAATTCGGGGTTTTTTACGTGAAGCACTTTCTTTAGTTTTTTGGGTGCTTGCAGTGTGGATTGGAATTGTTTTTATCGATTTACCAGTTCCTTGGTTACAACATTACATTCCTTCACACACATTAAGTACGATTGCGAGTTTCTTTTTATTATTTTTTGTAACTTTAATTGTAGGCGCAATTTTAGGTGCAATACTTTCAATTTTTGTTGAAAAAACTGGTTTAACAGGTACCGATAGGATTTTAGGTATCGTGTTTGGTGCTGGAAGAGGTGCATTGTTAGTTGGGCTACTTTTGTTATTTGGAACAATGGTCGACTTGCCAAAAAGCAAAGTGTGGCAACACTCAATGTTAGTTCCTCAATTCCAACCATTGGTCATTTGGTTACATGGATTTTTACCAAAGGAATTTTTGCAACCTCTAGAAAATAGGTGAAATAGTGTGCGGAATTGTCGGGATAGTCGCTAAAAATCATGTGAACCAACTTATTTTTGATGCTTTAACTGCATTACAACATCGTGGTCAAGATGCAGCTGGTATGGTGACTTGTGAACAAAATCGTTTACATCTTCACAAAGGAAATGGCTTGGTTCGAGACGTTTTACGTACACGCCATATGTTGCGACTAAAAGGTAACATGGGAATAGGGCACGTACGTTATCCAACAGCTGGTAGCGATTCAGAAACAGAAGCGCAGCCATTTTATGTTAATTCACCTTACGGTATTACTCTTGCGCATAATGGTAATCTGACAAATGCTGAAAATTTGGAAAAAGAATTACTAGTTGAAGATCTGCGGCATCTAACTACGCATTCAGATTCAGAAATTTTATTAAATATTTTTGCAAGCGAATTACAAAAATTACGTAAAGTGCAAATTAATGAAGAAGATGTGTTTTATGCAGTAAAAGCAGTACATCGTCGTTGTCGTGGTGCTTATGCTGTTGTAGCAATGATTACAGGTTATGGTGTAGTTGCTTTTCGCGATCCACATGGTATTCGTCCACTGGTTTATGGTTCAACCCAAATTAATGGTACTACTGAATATATGGTGGCATCTGAAAACGTTGCGTTAGATGCAACTGGTTTTAAAGTTATTGATGATGTTCAACCAGGTGAAGCTGTTATTTTTACTGAAGATGGCAAAGTCTATAAACGTCAGTGCAGTGATCAACCATTTTTAAATCCATGTTTATTTGAATATGTTTATTTAGCACGTCCAGATTCAATCATTGATAAAGTTTCTGTATATAAAGTGCGATTACGTTTAGGTGAACATTTAGCGGAAAAAATAAAAAAACAATTCCCAAATCACGATATTGATGTCGTCATGCCTATTCCAGATACCAGTCGCACAGCTGCTTCTTCGTTAGCTAAACAATTAGGCGTGAAGTTTCGTGAAGGCTTTGTCAAAAATCGATATATCGGCCGCACATTCATTATGCCTGGACAACATTTACGTCAAAAATCTGTTCGACAAAAATTAAATACAATTCCTTTAGAGTTTCGCGGTAAAAATGTTTTATTAGTCGATGACTCAATTGTTCGCGGAACAACTGCTAAAGAAATTATTCAAATGGCACGCGATGCTGGTGCAACTAAAGTTTATTTCGCATCTGCTGCACCTAAAATTTGTTACCCGAATGTTTATGGTATTGATATGCCAGTCGCGCAAGAATTGATTGCTTACCAAAGAAGTACCGAGGAAGTTTGTCAAGCATTAGGTGCAGATTGGTTAGTGTTTCAAGATTTAGACGCGTTAATTGATGCAGCACGTGAAGGTAATCCGGATATTGAACAGTTTGAAGATTCTGTATTTACCGGAAATTACATCACAGGTGATATCAACGAAGCTTATCTTAAAAAGTTAGAAAAAAATCGCAGTGATGCCGCTAAGCAAAAAAAAATGTCTAGGGAAGATTAATTTCTTATTTAAAAATCAATTTACCTCTCTGTTGTAAGAGAGGTGAATAAGTTAGCTAACTTCTTGCACTAAATTAATTAGAGAAAAACTTATTTTGCGCAACTGTGTTTGAAATTTAATTTGATTTTTTAATATTGGCGCGCCCGGAGAGATTCGAACTCCCGACCACCAAGTTCGTAGCCTGGTACTCTATCCAGCTGAGCTACGGGCGCGTAATGAAGAGGCGACATTTTATTGCGTTAGTTTCGAGATGCAAGTCGTATTTCTATTTTTTCATCTCTGGCGGAGAGAGAGGGATTCGAACCCTCGATGGAATTTAAGCCCCATACTCCCTTAGCAGGGGAGCGCCTTCAGCCACTCGGCCATCTCTCCAAAGAGCGCAGGAGTATAGCATCACAAATTTTAAAAATTAAAGAAAAGTTATTCGGGTTCTAATGAACTTGCGGAACCAGCATCAGAGCCTCCTGAACTGCCAAGTGTCGGCGCAGTAGTTGGTGTAGGTGCTTCGCTTGGTGTAGGTGCGTAAACTGGAGCAGGAATTTGAGCAGGTTCAAAATATTTTTGTTCTAAATGTTCATTACGTTGTGCGTAATTATCAATTGCTTCATTTAATTTTTTTTGTTCATTAACAATGGTATTAAGTTCAGCTGTATCTTGAGTTAGTAAATCTTTATTTTGTTCTAAGTATTCTGCTTCCTCTCTTTCATGGGTTTGTACTAATTCTTTGAATTCTTGATCATTATTGACGAATGAAAGAGTAGATTGAATTTCAGCATCAGTTTTATTTTGCTGCTTTAATTCAACAGTTAATAATTGATTAAAATCCTTCAAGAAATCTGACATGATGATGAACCTCAACGTGAATACTGTTTATTTTTAAGCATTTCAGTTAATTTGTGAAAAAATTCTTCAGTTACTGGTATATCTTTGTAAGTTAGAAAATTACAAATATCCTCTGCATGTTGTGTTTTAAGATCATTCCAATCATCGATTTGTTTTTTACAAAGATTTTTTATTTTGTTGGAAATAGATTGTGCTCGCTCATAACGTGTTAAAAAACCATGTTTTAATTTTTGATAATTTTCACTCAGACGATCATTTTCATCATAAATTTTTTCAATTTGTTCGATTGGAATATTTGGTAAGTCTTTACCGAAATAACGACGCTTTTCTTTAATATCCATTTGGCTTTTTTCAAATTTTTCCATTGAATCAAGAGTATTTTCGAATAAAAGATCGTTTGCTAATGTGTAACTAAACGATTTAATAACATTTTTAAAAATGGCTTCTTTTAATTTTTCTGCAAACGTTTGTTCGACATCTTGTACACCTAGACACTTTAAAATGCCGATAGCGGTCGTTTCTTCATAAGTATCATCCAAGAGTTTTTGGATAGCCTGATTAGTTGCCATACTGGGTACCTTCATGTTTACACTTTGCCCTTTGATAGAAAGTATAACTGAACAATTAAAATTTCTCTTATGAAAGACTTAACAGAATTATTAAATTTCTTAAGGACGCCAACCCCGACAAAATGGGTTGAATATGCGGTTTCACACCAAGATATTCTATTAATTGACCATGCGCATTGCGAAAAAAAGGCAGCATCTACAGCTTTAAATTTAATTTTTCGTTATGTCGATAAGCCAGAGTTATTACAAAAAATGTCGGCTTTGGCGCGCGAGGAGCTACGTCATTTTGAGCAAGTCTTAAAGCTATTACATAAAATGAATATTGATTATTGCCACTTAACCCCATCTCGTTATGCAGAACAGTTGCGATGTCATGTTCGTCATCATGAACCAGCACGTTTAATCGATTTGTTAATTTTAGGTGCGTTTATTGAAGCAAGATCATGTGAACGGTTTATGGCTCTAATTCCACATCTGCCTGATTCAATTTCAAAGTTTTATCAATTACTTTTAAATTCTGAAGCCAGACATTTTAACGATTATTTATCATTAGCTCAGTTGTACAGTGAAACTGATATCACATCGCGCATTGAGTTTTTTAGAGAATGCGAAAATGAATTGATTACGACTTACGACTCTTCTTTTCGCTTTCATAGTGGTGTACCGAGCCAGTAGGAGGGCGGTGATAAAACAGCATTAACAAACTGCTCGTTAATAAACCGAATATTGCAATATAAAGCGGATAAACAGCATTTATATTACTGATATAAGCTTCACCAATTGCGGTTATAGTAAAAGAAAAAGCAGTTACAGCACTGGTGATCCCCATAATCCAACCTTGAGAATCGCTATCTGCTTGATTAGAAAAAATATTTAACAAAATAGAATAAGCAACCATACCAAATGCACCAATTAACGCGCCTAAAAATAAAATTGGATAGAATTGTGTAGTGAGTGTGGTGATCAAAATAAACAATGCAGTCAATATGTCAGAAAAAGCCATGCCTTTTTCTAATTCAAAAACATGAATGACCCATTTAGTTAAAAATGCAGAACCGATTCCAAACCCAATACCAGTACAAGCCATATAAAGACCCGTGCCAGCAGCATTAATATGATGGTATTTCAACAGATAGATTGTGATGAAAGAAAAGAAACTGCTCCAACCAAATGTCATAAATAATAAAATGATCGAGAGTCGACGAATATGTGGTTCCGCAAATGCATCAGTAAACACTTGAAAAGCACGTTTAAAATGAAATTTGATTTTTTTGCTGACTTTTCTTGTTTCTTTTAAGAATAACCACAACATAACAGCATTCAAATAAGATAAAACTGCAGCAAAAATCATGGGAATAATAGGCGAAAACCAAGGAACATAATCAGAGTTAGAAAAGAAACCACCAATGAGTGGTCCAATTACAAAGCCAAGTGAAGGCGCTAATAAAGTGAATGCAAGATTGCGACTTTTTGTTTCTTTAGTGCTGATATCAATAATTGCTGCTTGCGCAATCGGTTGACTGCCAATTGTAAAACCAGCAATCACACGTCCTAAAATTAATAAAAACAAACTTTTAAAAATAATTGCTATTGCTGCAAAGCTGTAACCAATGCCTGAACACACTAAACAAATGATCAATGATTTTTTTCGACCAATTTCATCTGATAAGTCACTAATAAATGCTGTGCCAAAAAACCAACACAAGAAAAAACTTCCGATAGTTGCACTGTATGCCAAGAAACGCATATGTTCTGATGTATCAAGTGGCAAAATACTTTCGTTTGGAATCATGATGATGTCATTTAAGATCGGAAACAAAATTGCAAGACCCATGCCATCAATAAACAGTGCAAGTAATAGCGGAAAAATGGTGCTCGCGTGTTTTGATTTAGGAGTTTTTGCCATAAAAAAAATCTCTACAAAAATGTTTCTTAAATGAGTAATCAGTATGCGATAATTCGACGCGCATTTTTCAAGTGTATTAATTGAGGAATTAAATATGAGTACAGCAAGCGATGATAGAAGTAAAGCACTGAAGGCTGCAATTGCACAAATCGAACGTCAATTTGGAAAAAATTCGGTGATGTGTTTAGGCGATGCAAGCGCTAGAGAAAACATCGAAGCTATTCCTACCGGTTCATTAGGTTTAGATATTGCGTTAGGAATTGGCGGATTACCAAAAGGTCGAATTATTGAAATTTATGGTCCTGAATCTTCAGGTAAAACCACTTTGACATTGCAAGTGATTGCAGAATGTCAAAAACGCGGCGGCACTGCTGCTTTCATTGATGCAGAACATGCACTTGATCCAAGTTATGCTGAAAAATTAGGTGTTAAAGTTCCTGATTTACTTGTTTCACAACCAGATAGCGGTGAGCAAGCGTTAGAAATTTGTGACATGTTAGTGCGTTCAGGCGCGGTCGATGTTGTTATTGTCGACTCAGTTGCTGCATTAACACCAAAAGCTGAAATTGAAGGTGAAATGGGTGATCATCATATGGGTTTACAAGCGCGTTTGATGTCACAAGCGTTACGTAAATTGACTGCAAATATTAAACGTTCAAACACACTTGTTATTTTCATTAACCAAATTCGTATGAAAATCGGTGTGATGTTTGGTAACCCTGAAACAACCACTGGTGGTAATGCATTAAAGTTCTATGCATCTGTGCGTTTAGATATTCGTCGTACTGGTGCAATCAAAAAAGGCGAAGAAGTAACAGGTAGTGAAACACGCGTTAAAGTTGTTAAAAACAAAGTTGCACCGCCATTCAAACAAGCTGATTTCGATATTCTTTACGGTGAAGGTATTTCACGTGAAGGTGAATTGATTGAATTAGGCGTGTTACACGGTTTAATTGAAAAATCTGGTGCTTGGTATGCATACAATGGCGATCGTATTGGACAAGGGAAAGAAAATGTACGTTCTTTCTTAAAAGAAAATCCAAACATTGCAGCTGACATTGAACAAAAAGTACGTGAAACAGCATTATCAAAAGCATCATCTGCAAAAACAGTAGATAGTCTTGAAGCAGAAGAAGCTTAAAAAATAATGGATGTAACTTCGGCAAAAAATAAAGCAATTGAACTTTTGTCTAGACGTGAGCATTCACAAGTAGAATTACAACAAAAATTAAAACAACGTGGATTTAATGAACAGCACATTAAGCAAGCGTTACTAGAGTTAAATGAAAGCAAATTGCAAAGCGATGAGCGTTTTGCTGAAAGTTACATTCGTGCACGTTCACGTAAAGGTTTTGGACCCGCTCGCATAAAACAAGAATTACGCGAGCGTGGTATTTCAAATGATGCTATCGAAACAATTTTTAATGCGTGTGAAATCGATTGGGAGCAACTCTTAAGAGAAGTACACAAAAAAAAATTTCGAACCATTCCCAATGATTTTAAAGAACAAGCACAACAGAAAAATTTTTTGCAGTATCGTGGTTTTTATTTTGAGCAGATAGAGATGTTGTTTAAGTAAAAGAATCAAAACGAAATAAAAAAAATTTCACCTCTCCCCTTGTGGGAGAGGTCGACGCGTAAGCGTCGAGTGAGGGGTAAAATAAATGAAATGCTTTCATTATTTCCCCTCATCCGCCCTTCGGGCACCTTCTCCCACAAGGGGAGAAGGGAATTTCCCACAAAGATTTAGTGGATAATTAATATGACGCGAATAAGATTAGATGAAAAAAACGATTGGACACTTAGTAGAATTAGAAAAACCTTTTTAGATTTTTTCAAAGAAAAAAACCACACCATCGTAACATCAAGCCCACTTGTACCAGCAAACGATCCAACTTTACTTTTCACTAATGCAGGAATGGTGCAATTCAAAGATGTATTTTTAGGACAAGATAAACGTCCATACACACGTGCAACGAGTTCACAACGTTGTGTCCGTGCTGGTGGAAAACACAATGATTTAGAAAACGTTGGTTATACCGCACGTCACCATACTTTTTTTGAAATGCTCGGCAATTTTAGTTTTGGTGATTATTTCAAAGAACAAGCAATTCAATATGCATGGCAATTTTTAACTGAAGTTTTAAAGCTACCAAAAGAAAAATTATGGATCACCGTTTTTGAAAACGATGATGAAGCAGCAGATATTTGGTTAAAGAAAATAAAAATAGATCCAACTCGTTTTTCACGCTGTGGCGAAAAAGATAATTTTTGGGCGATGGGCGATACTGGTCCATGCGGTCCATGTACTGAAATTTTTTATGATCATGGTTCCGATGTTCCAGGTGGTCCGCCAGGAAGCGAAGATGCAGATGGTGATCGGTATATTGAAATTTGGAATCTAGTGTTTATGCAATATCAACGCAGTAGTGATGGCACATTAACACCATTACCAAAACCTTCTGTTGATACTGGAATGGGATTGGAACGTTTAGCTGCAGTATTGCAAGGCGTACATAGCAATTATGAAATTGATTTGTTTCGACATCTGCTTGAAGCAATTTCAAAGATCACAGGCTGTAACGATGCCCGTAACAGCTCACTTCGAGTAATTGCTGATCATATTCGTTCATGTTCATTTTTAATTACAGATGGAGTTGTTCCGAGTAACGAAGGCCGTGGTTATGTTTTACGTCGTATTATTCGTCGAGCAATACGTCATGGTCACAAACTTGGAATGCGTCAACCATTTTTTTATAAATTAGTTCAACCACTAGTAAATGAAATGGGCGATGCCTATCCCGAACTCACAAAAGCACAGTCAGTAGTGGAAAAAGTTTTATTACAAGAAGAACAACAATTTGCTCGTACGATTGAGCAAGGCATCAAAATTTTCGAACACGATATCGCAACATTGCACAACAAACTTATTCCCGGTGAAACTATTTTTCGTTTATACGACACGTATGGTTTCCCAGTTGATTTAACAGCTGATATGGCGCGTGAACGCGGTTTTGAACTTGATTTAGCTGGTTTTGAAAGTGAAATGGAGAAACAGCGTAAACTTTCACAAGCATCTAGTCGTTTCTCAATGGAAATGACCACAACTGAAATTGTGATTAGCGATGAAACTGAATTTAGTGGTTATGAAACCACACAGCATGACGCAAAAGTCATCACATTATTACGCGAAGGCAAAGCAGTTAAACAATTAACTGCAGGCGAGAAGGGTATTATCATTTTAGAACGTACGCCATTTTATGCTGAAGCCGGTGGTCAAGTTGGTGATAGCGGAAAATTAACAAATAAAGATGTTGAATTTATTGTTGAAGATACGCAAAAACAAGGACAAGCGCATTTACATATCGGCAAACTGATACGTGGTACTTTGAAACTAAATGATCGAGTTGAAGCAATTGTCGATGAAGATAAACGTACACGCACCATGGCCAATCACTC
>CAZYCO010000041.1:399-2010 GCA_964645885.1 uncultured Gammaproteobacteria bacterium | reverse complement strand
CAACCCACTTGTTACATGCAGCGTTACGCAAAGTATTAGGTGAGCATGTGATACAAAAAGGATCGTTAGTTGCACCTGAACGGCTTCGTTTCGATTTCACTCATTTTGAAGCATTAACACGCGATCAAATTTTACAAATTGAAAAAATTGTTAATGATGAAATTCAAAAAAATTATGCAGTTCATACCGAAGTGATGTCACCAGATGAGGCAAAAAAAATAGGTGCAATGGCATTATTCGGTGAAAAATATGGCGAAAAAGTACGTGTATTATCAATGGGCGAATTTTCTAAAGAATTATGTGGTGGCACCCATACTAAACGAACAGGTGATGTAGGTTTATTTAAAATCGTTGAAGAATCTTCTGTTGCTGCAGGTGTGCGTCGTATTGAAGCTGTAACGGGTAAAGGTGCAATTGAATGGGTGAATGATTTACAAAGTATTTTACAACAAATCGCAAATTTATATAAAACCAATAGCGCAGAAGTATTGAATAAAACGTCTCAATTACTACAGCAAAAACAGCAACTCGAAAAACAACTTGAACAATTACGTCAGCAAGCCGCAAATTCAAAAGGGCAATCATTATTACAACAAGCAAAAGAGCATAATGGTAAAACTATTTTAATTGCTGAAATTAAAGATTTATCTATCGATCAATTAAAACCATTGGTTGAACAATTGAAGTCTCAATTGAAATCAGGCGCTATTTTATTAGGCTTAGTTCAAGACGATAAAGTAAGCTTGGTAGCAGGTGTAACTAAAGACGTTACAGATAAAATTAAAGCAGGCGATTTAGTTAATTTTGCAGCTAGTTTTGTTGGCGGCAAAGGTGGCGGTCGTCCTGATTTAGCGCAAGCTGGTGGGACTGATGTAAAAGCATTAAAAAAAGCGCTAGATGAAGCTGAAAAATGGATGAAAGAAAAATTATAAAAATAAAATGGATTGCATTGGAAATGGTGGGCACAAGACGATATTGCTTTGTCCACCCAACAAACTAAAGACTTGCCACATGAAAATACGATTACTTCAGAATTGTGCCCGCTTAGATATGTTCAATATTTTCTAAGCGAATTATTCCTCTTTTATTTATCATTTTTATCGTTCTTATCCAAAATCACTGGATATTTCCAGCAAAAAAATACGGATTGTTGTGTTAAAACCGAAGCGATTTTTATAAACTACAGCAGCTTTTTAAAAGCTAAAGGTCTTCACGGATGGGGATTAAGTGGGGGAAAACTTAGAGAAGTTACTTAACTATAGAGACACATATCATGGCATTGATAGTTCAAAAGTATGGCGGCACTTCGGTAGGCACAATAGAGCGGATTAACGCGGTTGCAGATCGAGTGTTGGAAACAAAACGTCAAGGACACGACGTTGTCGTGGTCGTTTCAGCAATGAGTGGCGAGACCGACCGATTAGTCAATTTAGCTCGTTCCATTCAAGCCCAACCTAATTCCAGAGAATATTCCGTATTAGTTTCAACCGGTGAACAAGTTTCCATCGCGCTTTTAAGCATGGCGTTAATAGAACGCGGTTGCCAAGCTAAATCCTATACCGGTACTCAAGCCAAAATTTTTACCGATAACGCTTTTGATAAAGCTCGTAT
>CAZYCO010000041.1:0-389 GCA_964645885.1 uncultured Gammaproteobacteria bacterium | reverse complement strand
AGAAATCGATAATTCAGCGATTCGTAATGATTTAAAAGCCGGTGTTGTCCCAGTTCTAGCTGGATTTCAAGGGGTCGATCAAGCAGGAAATATTACAACTTTAGGCCGGGGCGGCTCCGATACAACGGCTGTTGCAATCGCAGCTTCATTAAAAGCGGATGAGTGTCAAATTTATACAGATGTTGACGGCGTCTATACCGCTGATCCACGCATTGTTCCACAAGCGAAACGGCTTGACTCAGTTACCTTCGACGAAATGCTCGAATTATCGAGCTTAGGCGCAAAAGTCTTACAAATTCGTTCCGTTGAATTTGCCGGTAAATACGGTGTGCCACTTCGAGTTCTTTCCAGTTTTATAGATGGTCCAGGGACCTTAATCAGTTATGAGG
>CAZYCO010000040.1:9014-17717 GCA_964645885.1 uncultured Gammaproteobacteria bacterium | reverse complement strand
CTTTTATTACTTTTCCTGTTTCTTATAGTCATTTAAAAAAAAAAAAAAAACATCCATATAATAATGCAGAAAAACTTTTAAAAGCGATTCAGCATTTGTATTCAATTAGAAATCTATCGCAAGTTGCATTAATTCATCCTTATATTGAAGTAGAATCGCGCTTATTTATTCATTTTTTTATTTTATTGCGCAAACAAAACAGCGAAACAATATATAACTTTTTGAGACTACAATTTGCATTATTCTTTTTGAAATAAGAAGTGATAAAAATCAAAACTTAGAGGAATTAAAAAAATTTCTAGAAAATTTATTCAGACAATTTCTTGCGAAATTAAATAATAATCAATCAAATTATTGCATTCACAAAGAATTAGAAAAAATATTTCCCGATAAAGATTTCTCTCAAATCATTGAAAATTTTTTTTCTATCCTTAAAGATAATTTTTTCCAAAATATTTTTGATTTAAAAATTTTTAGAGATTGGAATAAAGACGAATTTCCTTATGACTATCAACCATTTATTCACGAAATAGCAAACGTTATAAGCAATATAACAATTCATGAATTTCAGAATGATTTTGATCAATTATTTGCACAGCAAAAATGTACTTGTAAAAATCCATTTTCTTGGTTCAAAGATAATCAGATTACTCAAACTTCTTTTCTTTCTTATCAAATAAATGCGGGCACAGATGTAAACAATATAGAGATGAATAGTAAGACAAATAAAAACGAAAGTAGTGTGGCGTTAATCCATTCTTCTTAATTTTTTTGACACTTTTTACAAATACCATGGATTTCAATTAAATCATTTTCAAATTGAAATCCCATGGAAGTTGTTAACTTTTTTACTAAAGAATTAATAGATTGCTCTTCAATCTCAGTCGCATCACCACACGATTTACAAAGTAGCAACTGACTCTGATGATGATCATGCGGATCATTACATACGATATAACTATTTGATGATTGAATACGATGTACTACACCATGTTGTTGAAAAAATTCTAACACTCTGTAAACAGTTGGTGGCTCTGCATTATCACGGGTTTGACGCAATTGACGTAATATTTCGTAAGCTGATTGTGGTGCATTTTGATCTAACAAAATTTCTAAAATAGCCTGACGCAACGGTGTTAATTCAATGTTATGTTGAGCACAAAATGATTTTACCTTTTGCAAGCTTGGTTTTTTGCGCGTCATGCTCTACACCTGCTGTAATGCTTGAGATAAATGATTAACACCTATTACTTCTAAGCCATCAATTGTTTGTTTTGAAAAATTTGATTTAGGAATAATTGCTCGCTTGAAACCATGCTTTGCTGCTTCACGTAAACGTTCTTGACCATATGGTACAGGACGAATCTCTCCTGCAAGCCCTACCTCACCAAACACCACCCAATCATGTGGTATAGACTTATTTTTTAGACTAGAAGTAATTGCTAATAACATTGCTAAATCAGATGCCGTTTCTAAAATTCGAACACCACCTACTGCGTTAACAAATACATCACTTTGATACATCGCTATTGCACCATGACGATGTAACACTGCTAGTAACATCGCTAAGCGATTTTGTTCGACACCAACCGCTAATCGTCTTGGATTATTGCCATAACAATCATCTACTAGTGCTTGAATTTCAATGAGCAAAGGCCTTGTACCTTCCCACGTTACCATCGTAACGCTTCCTGAAATTGCTTGTTGTTCACGCGATAAGAAAATTGCAGATGGATTAGAAACGGCTTTTACACCTTTTTCAGTCATCGCAAAAATTCCAATTTCATTAACAGCACCAAAACGATTTTTTACTGCTCGAATGACACGAAAACGACTATCGGCTGCATCTTCAAAATAAAGAACAGTATCAACCATATGTTCTAAAACGCGTGGGCCCGCAAGTGATCCTTCCTTCGTTACATGACCGACGATTAATAAAATTGTTCCTGTTTGTTTAGCAAAACGAACTAATTCAGCTGTTGATTCGCGCACTTGAGAAACGGAACCAGGAGCAGAAGTAACAGCATCTACATACATTGTTTGAATGGAGTCGATAACTAGTATTTGAGGATTTTGTTTTTGTGCTAACGCTAAAATACGATCGACATTTGTTTCGGCTAATAATTCTAATTTTTGATCGGGTAATTCTAATCGTTTGGCACGAAGAGCAACCTGCTCTAATGATTCTTCGCCTGTAATATACAATGCGCGGTATTGTTCACTTAACTGACATGCGGTTTGCAACAATAAAGTAGATTTACCAATTCCTGGATTACCACCTAATAAAATAACTGAACCAGGAATTAAGCCTCCACCTAATACGCGATCAAATTCTTGTGAACTGCTGGTTAAACGTTGTTGTTGTTCGCATATAACATTTGACAACAATGTGACTGCTTTATTTTGTTCAGCAGCATAACCTTTTTGTCTGACATTTGATTGCGTCTCAATAATTTCTTCAGTAATGGAATTCCAGGCATTGCAATCACTGCAATGACCACTCCATTGAGAAGATTGTGTGCCACATTGTTGACAAACAAATGTTTTCTTAATTTTTGCCATAGAAGAATTATTTGTGCCTCATTCGCCTTAATAGCGAATGAGGACGTTTGAAAAATTAACTTATTGTGTTTTCCAAGTACCATCTGATTGACGGCAAGCTGTACCATATACTTGTTGTTTCTTACCACCAATAATCGCGGTTGTTGTATATTCACGACATGGTTGAGAACCTTGGTAATAAGTGCGTGTTGGAGTAACAGTATAAGTATTATTTGTATCTGGGTTAGTCCAACTACTTGATGCATTCGTACGATTTGAACTAAGTGCTTGGTTCATTTTCATTTGGTCTACTTGATCCATGCTTTTACCAACTTGGCCACCAATGACCGCGCCAGCTACAGCACCTATAGCGGTTGCAACAATTTTTCCTGTACCACCACCAAATTGGCTACCAATTAAACCACCAACGATACCACCGGTTGCAGTTCCCATATCTTGATTAGACATGTTTGAACAACCTGTTACACCTAGCAGCATGCCTGTTGTTATTAGTATTGCTAACTGTTTTTTCATAACTCGTACCTCGTATAAAAAATTGAAACCCCAATTAAATAAGCATAGACGATTTATCTATCGCGTGTTTTTGCATGACACATTAACTCATAGCCAATTGTGTTTGCATGTTCAGCTACTTCTTCAATAGGCAGTCCTTTTCCCCAAAGTATGGCTTCATCACCAATTTTTGCATGTGGTTGTGTGCGTAAATCAACAAACAAACTATCCATAGAAATTCTGCCAATTAAAGGCACTCTTTTACCATTCAGTAACACAGGCGTGCCATTTGGCGCTGAACGTGGATAACCATCACCATATCCAGCATTAATTACCCCAACTTTCATATCTTCTTGCGCCGTCCAAACATGACCATAGCCAATACTTTCACCTTTTTTACAATCTCGAATTGCAATTAAGGATGAGCGCAAGGTCATCACTGGTTTTAAATCAAATTTAGAAGCTGCTTGCCCTTTAAATGGCGAACCGCCATATAACATATAGCCTGGTCGAATCCATTGTTGATGGCTACTTGGCCACGCCAAAATCGCAGCAGAATTTGCCAAGCTTTTTTCAGTGATCATGTCATGAGTCACTTCAAAAAAATTTTTCATTTGCTCTAATGTGACATGATTATCTAGTTCATCGGCTAAAGCGAAATGACTCATCAAATAAGGTGGTTGAGCAACATTATGACAATGTCTTAAACGTTCCCATGCTTGTTTAGCATCTGCTAACGGTACGCCTAATCGATGCATTCCTGTATCAATTTTCAACCAAACTTGTATTGGTTTTGATAAATAGGCTTGTTCTAAAATATCGATTTGCCATAAACCATGAATGACTAAATCTATATTTTCTTGTGATGCGATTTGCGCATCTTGTCTGAATAAAAATCCAGAAATTAATACGATTTTTTGTTGAATACCTGCGCGCCGTAGACGCAATGCTTCTTCCATACCTGCGACACCAAAGGCATCAGCATATGGTAATGCTTTCGCAATTAGCTCCATATTATGGCCATAAGCATCAGCTTTTAGCATTGCCATAATTTTTGCATTTGGCGCAAATTGTTTGATGCGTTGATAGTTATGTCTAAGTGCATCCAAATCAATATCAATATGGGTCACATGATTCACTTAATATGATTCCTCTGCATAATTATCAAAACGCGTAAATTGACCAAAGAAACGTAATCTAAAATCGCCAATCGGACCATTACGTTGCTTTGCAATGATGATTTCAGCAACGCCTTTTTCTGGGCTATCTTTGTTATAAACTTCATCACGATAAATGAAGACAATTAAATCGGCATCTTGCTCAATTGCGCCTGATTCACGTAAATCTGACATCACCGGACGTTTATTAGGACGTTGTTCCAAGCTTCGATTTAACTGCGAGAGTGCAATTACTGGCGTACGCAATTCTTTCGCAAGCGCTTTAAGCGAACGGGATATCTCTGAAATTTCAGCAACACGATTTTCAGATTGCCCTTGTACCCGCATCAGCTGCAAATAATCAATAACGATTAAACCAATATCGCCATGATGTTTTGCTACTCGTCTTGCACGAGCACGTAAATCAATTGGCGTTAGAGCTGGCGTATCATCAATAAATAATTTCTTCTCAGATAACATCGTGACCACAGAACCAATGCGTGACCAATCGTGATCATCCATCCCTTGTCCCGTTCTAATTTTTTGTTGGTCAATACGGGCAAGAGAAGAAAAAATACGTAACCCCAATGATTCCGATGGCATTTCCATACTAAAAACCAGAACCGGTTTACCACTTTTTATCGTGGCATATTCTGCAATGTTCAT
This sequence comes from uncultured Gammaproteobacteria bacterium, assembly GCA_964645885.1. GTDB lineage: Bacteria > Pseudomonadota > Gammaproteobacteria > CAZYCO01 > CAZYCO01 > CAZYCO01. The sequence goes on along the minus strand of CAZYCO010000040.1, from coordinate 12,840 downwards.
GGCATAGGTGGTTTTACCCATCGAAGGACGACCGGCAATAATGATAAGTTCACCGGGCTGCAATCCAGATGTCATACGATCGAAATCAAGATAACCCGTTGCCAGTCCAGTTACTCCACCACCCGAAGTCTTTAAAAATTGTAGTTTTTCAAAGGCTTTAGCCATTACAGTTTGAATATCTTCTGGCCCTGCGCCTCGTTTATGCTGTTCGGCTATTTTGAAAATTTTTGCTTCTGCTTCATCTAATAGTTCATGGCTCAAACGACCGTTTGGATGAAAAGCATTATCCGCAATGGAATGAACGGTTTGAATTAAACGTCTTAAAACTGCGCGCTCAGAGACGATATCGATATAAGCTTCAATATTGGCAACGCTAGGCGTATTTCGCGCTAATTCAAATAAATAAACTTCACCACCAGCTTGTTCTAATTGTTTTACTGTTTTTAAGGCTTCGGTAAGGGTAATGACGTCAAACGGTTTATCGCGTCTTGCTAGTTCAGCCATGGCGCGAAAAATTAATTGGTGGTCGGGTTTAAAGAAATCTTGTTCAGTTAATCGCTCTTGCGCGCGTTCCCACATAGAATTATCAAGCATTAATCCACCCAATACGGATTGCTCTGCTTCGATGGAATGAGGTGGAATTTTTAAGTCTTCCACATTTTTTTGCTTACTGGGAATTACTGCCGTCTGTGACATGTCTTTAAGAACCGCATCTCGAAAAGTGGCGCTTATGATGGCTAACGAACTTACAGTAGACAAGGTTTTTTAGTGAGATTTTTTGGGATAGTAGCCCTACCACTTTCAATCAAAAGCTGTTCTATATTTTCTTTTCATAGTTTTGCAGAACAGCTTTTGTATCGAATATTATTATTTCAACTCAGCAGTTACCTGTGGCTTATAGCTATCTAATTTTTCATCAATAGCTGTTTCTATTTGTTTTATACCTTCTTTATAGTTGGCTGATAGACCAGGGTATTTGCTTACAAAATCAGATAATTGTTGTTTTACTTGAGCTGCAGGAAAAAATTCTTTTTGTTTTTGTTCTTGCTCTTGAAGCGCTTTGAAAAAAGGTTGTACATTGCCATAAAATCCCGCTTCTGTTGTTAAACCATTTATATTAAGCGGAAATTTAAATAGTTGATTGGTTTTGAGCTGTTCCAAAATAATCTCAACACTTGAAAATTGAACGGGATATAAACCTTGTGATTGCAGTTCAAATCTAAACTCAATTTCTTGTTGCAATGCAGGCGTTAATCTTTCGTGAAATTTATTCCAAGCATTTGGATCATTAGGATATTTTTGCATTAATAAATTTTTAATTGGCAAACAAAATCTAGCTTGTTGATTTAAATCATCAACAGCATGAATCGCACTAATCAATAATTCTTCAAACATTGGAGGCAAATTTTTCGTATGTAACAAAACTTCAAATACCTCTAAATCATTATCTACAACACAGCTCCAAAAAGGATTATAAGCAATATGAGCATTTCCTAAGATTGAGCATAAAAAAGGAGCAGGTTCGTTTTCAGCCAAATACTTTAAAATTTGAATTCCTTTCTGTCTGTTTTCAGAATCTCTTTCTAATATCACTTTTTCAGTGGCAATCAAAAAAATTGTATTGTAAGGATCTTTCGGATCAGGACTGTTTTTATGATTGTGTTGGTTTATAGCAGCTTTAACCTTATCAAAATCAAAAGCGGCTAAATGATTATAAATTGGATCTTGTCTGATGATTGGATTATCAGTCCAACCAACTACTTTGCTTTTTTTAAAAGGTTCATCAATCATTTTGTAACTCCTTATTATTTTTATATTATTGAACTTTTTCAGTACGTGCTTTTTTCACAAGATAACTAATTAAGTCCATAAATTTTTCATTGTCACCATCAACTAAACCAATATGCGTTTTATATTTTCCAGCGACAATAATCGTAGGAACATATTCAATTTTATAATCACTCATTGCTTGTACTGCTTGTCTGGTGTCGTTATCTACAACAGGTGAATTTGCAGCGCTGTTATATGTTTTTTCATTTACGCCATGTTGTAAAAGAAACTTTTTCAAATCATCTTCAGAATTAATTTGTTTTTTTTGAACTGCTTCAAATAATGGTTCTGTAAGCTTTTGCTCTAATTTTAATGCTTTTACGATGTAATATGCTTTTGCAAATGTTTCCCAACCTTGTTCAAATACAACTGGTACACGAGAAAATTCAATTTTATCTTTATTGTTTTCAATCCATTTCACAAGTGCTGGTTCTAGACGAAAACACCAGGGACAGCCATAACTAAAAAATTCAACAACACTTACTTTGTGTGAAGATTGAGAAAGAGCCATAGTATTTGTTTTTGAAATAACTTCGTAATTTTTTCCTTCTTCAAACGTTTGCGCAAAACTTGTTACTGCAATAAAAAATAAACTCATAACTAAAAAATATTTTTTAATAAAAGAATTCATGATTTTTTCCTCTTAATATAAACCTTCAATAAAACTTGCAACTGCATTCATTTCTTCTGGCGTTAATTTTTTGCTGATGGTGCGCATAATCGCATTTTGATCATTACTACGTTTACCATCTCGATATGCAATTAATTGCGAAACAATATAATCTGCATGCTGTCCTGCTAATTTTGGAAAACCAGCTTGTTTATTACCAGCACCATCTGGACCATGACAACCACTACAGGCTGCAACACCGGTTGTTAAATTTCCACCTAAATATATTTTTTGTCCTAATTTAATTAAATCAGTTTTTGCATAACCAACAGAAGTAGTTTGTGTTGCATAATAATTCGATAAAAGTTCTATATCTTCAGCAGAAAGAGTTGTCACCATGCCATACATAATTGGTACAAAACGTGGACCTGTGGGCCCTTTTTTATAATCGTTTAATTGTTTAATCAGATATTTAGCATGTTGTCCTGCTAATTTAGGCCAAATTGGATTGGTGCTATTACCATCTACATTGTGACACGCTACGCACGTAGCTGTGATTGTCTTTATTTTTGTAGCATCTTCATCTAATGCATTTGCATGAAAAGAAAATATAACTGAGCTTAGAAAAAAAATGAGACCATTAAAATATTTTTTCATACCGCTTCCTTGCTAAAATGCGATAAAAATGCGGCAATCATAACTGTGAAAGTTAGTTATGCCTACCGAGAATTGCAAAATGAAAAATTTTTATACTAGAGCAGCATATTCTTTATCTGCTGCTACTCATAAACAACTGCCACCAGACACTGGTATTGAAGTCGCTTTCGTTGGTCGTTCCAATGCTGGTAAATCTAGCGCTATTAATACATTAACGTGTAATAAGCATCTTGCTAAAACAAGTAAAGCTCCAGGGCGAACGCAAACAATTAATTTTTTTACTTTAGATGATGAACGATCGTTAGTTGATTTACCGGGTTATGGTTTCGCATCTGTTACTAGACAAACCAAAGAGCAATGGCAGCAAACTTTGAGTGATTTTTTAGAAACAAGAAAAGCATTAAAAGGCATTATTTTATTGATGGATATACGTCATCCATTACAACCCTTAGATCAGCAATTACTAAATTGGATTTTGCCAACAGGACGTCCTATCCATATATTGCTGACTAAAACCGATAAATTATCTAAAAGCCAAGCGAATAAAACTCTAATGGATGTGCAAAAACAAGTGTCTGCACTTAGCACTAATATTAGCGTGCAATTATTTTCTTCTTTGAATAAGCAAGGCTTAGAGCAACTAATTGAGTTATTAAACGATTGGTTCGGATTAAAAACATTAGATTAAAAAAAACCCCGACAATTGTCGGGGTTAAACATCTTACTATC
>CAZYCO010000040.1:3187-8999 GCA_964645885.1 uncultured Gammaproteobacteria bacterium | reverse complement strand
GCTTGGGGAGATCCGAGCTAATACCCGCTACAAGGGAGAAAGCGGGGACGCAAATTTAATGCGCCATAAGAATAGACCGGTATACTGGTCAGGAAGTACTCAATTTAACCTATTTTCTAACAATGGTCAATAAGTGTCCACAATATTGATCTAATTTATAAGCTAGAAATATCTCCGTATTAACGGGCCAAAAGCGAAACACACCTCGATTTTATTTTAAATAAACACTCAAATTCTTAAAAATACAAGGGAAAACCCCATTAGTTATTACCTTTTTAGTCATTAAACTATAAAGTTGTTCAGAAAAAGTAACCTGATATACTGCTTTGGCTTTTTTCTTAAGGGCCTCCTCAATTTATGGTTAAAAAGCGTATCTCTTATTATTTAAGTTTAGGCCTAATATCAGCTTCGTTAGCAGGCTGCTCAACTTCTACTCAAAATAATACGCCTCCAGTTTGGTGGGGAACGACTACGGGCGCTGTTGCTGGCACGTTAATTGGTGCCGGTGTTAAGGCAACTGCTCCATTTACCCTAATTGGCGCTGGTTTAGGAGCTATTATTACTGCACCAATGCAAAGAAGTTCAGCAAGAGTTTCAGTCGCAAACCTTGCAAAATTGCCAGGCGCACAAGTCATAGAAATTGGCGATTACGTCAAAGTCGTTATTCAAAGTGATCAACTCTTCGGTGTAGCAAATGATCGTTTACGCCGTGATCCAGACTCTTATTTAGATAATGTGGCTAATTTGTTAAGTGAATATCCACAAGCAGATGTCACCATTTCCGCGTTTACAGATAACATTCTCGCGCCAGGAAAAGATAAAGAATTGACTCAAAAACAAGCACAAAAAGTGCTCTCTTATCTTTGGTATCGAGGCATAAATTGGAGAAGAATGCGCGCAGTTGGTTGTGGTAAGGAAGCCGATGTAGCAACCAATCGAACTTCTCGAGGCAGTGGATTTAATCGTCGTATTGAAATTACTTTTTCAAAACCTGAGCCAAACGCAATGTTCAGTAGACGTCCTATGTCGACTGATGAACCAAAAATTTATAAATAAACGTTATTACTGACCTTCTTGAAAAATTCGAGCGAAACAATCTTTACACGGAATATCTCGACGCAAACGTTCCAAATCTGTCATATCAAGTACAGCACCATTAGAAGTCATACGAGGATTGTTTTGACCTGGCTCTTTAAAGAAATAAATATCGCTATCGCCATGCGCTTGGGTATTCAAATCGCTAGAAACTTGTAAATCAGCATGCGCATTATTTTGAGTTACAACATACCCTCTTTTTGATCGCAAATAGCGGGCATCCAATCGACTACGATCTTCTGCTACTGCATCAAGAATATTAGAAACGCCAGCAAGATAAGCGTATGTCTCAGCATGTAATCGAATTGCTAAATCAGGACTATTTACCCAAAACATAATCAAACGAGAAGAGTCATATAAGGTGACATCTTTTGCATTTATTTCGCCATACAAGATCGCTTCTGCTTGCTTGTACATTTCGACATGAAGTGAATGCGCTTTAACACCATTTACTTTGGTATGGGACGTATCAGTAAAATGGGCACGATGAAGGTCTATCGCCTTTCCTTGTAGTTGCACAATGCCATCACCAGCAACATCCAAATCTAAATAAGATGAATCCATCTTCACACCAATAACTTGTCCTTCGCCTCTAAAAGATAAAGCTCGAAGTTCTCCCGGACAACGTATGACTATCGCAATAACTTCATCTTCGATTTCAACTTTAGGATCTTGAAGAGCAACTTGAAGTTTTGAACCTTCTACTTTGTAGAGGATTTTTGGGTTAACCGTTTGGTTAATGATTTGAAGATCGTGATCTGGAGTATTAGCAATAATACGGACGTCAAATATTCGATCACCTGAATCAATTTCAATTTGGTTGAAATAAGGAAGCGAAACTCGATAAGGAACATATGTTGGTTCCAAATCATCTGTGTAATATGCTGAAAAAGCCGTTGAGCTGAAAAATAATAAAATTATCACAAAAAACTTTTTCACCGTTTAGAATCTCCGGCACAGAAATGTAAATTTCAGCAACCATAGAACAAGTTTTTTTCTTAAGCAATTATATTATTTGTAAGAGGTAACCTGTATGAGTACAAGTAAAAAACCAAGTGGTAATCTCGCAATTCAAGCGATAGCAATGCCGGCTGATACCAATGTAAATGGCGATATTTTTGGTGGTTGGCTTGTATCTCAAATGGATTTAGCTGCAGGCGTTGTTGCAAGACAGCGTTCTAAAAGCCGAGCGGTCACAGTTGCTATAGATTCAATGGTATTTCATCACCCAGTACAAATTGGCGATGTTGTTTGTTGCTTTACTGAGTTATTAAAAGTAGGACGTACTTCTATGACTATCAAAGTAACATCATGGATAGTACGTTTTGAAGAAGAAGATTATCTACGTGTAACAGAAGGTGTATTCACTTATGTTGCAATTGATGATTCAGGCAAACCTCATCCGGTAGATCGTTAATAGTCGCAATTAGCTTTCACACATTATTCTTCTAACATAATTTACGAAAGTGAAGGCATAGGCATTTTTTTCATCAGCTGGATGCTCTTCTCTATAAATTTCATCCCATTCATTTTGTTTCCATTCGGGAAAATAAGCATCGCCCTCGATGTCGGCATGAACGATGGTGAAATATAACTTGTTAGTATAAGGCAAAAACTGTTTATAAATATTAGCACCTCCAATAATAATTAACTCTGTATTTGGACTATCAAGCATTAATACATCTTCGAGGGTATTCATTACTTGAATATTTGCTGCTGAAAAATTTTTGTCTTGTGTTAATACGATATTTTCGCGACCAGGTAATGCTTTACCGATTGATTCAAATGTTTTTCTTCCCATCACAATCGGTTTACCTAAAGTTAATTCTTTAAAATGTTTTAAATCAGCAGGTAAATGCCAGGGTAATTGATTGTGAACCCCAATCACTTGTTTTGGTGTCATTGCGGCAATAATAGAAATAGCCATTTATTTTTTCTCTATTCATCAAAATTATAAGCAAGTTCAATTAAACCAAAATCATAGGCTTTTCTAAATAATTGCGCTCTAGACGTACAATTTAATTTTGCTCTAATAGATGAAAGATATGATTCAACCGTTTTAACAGAAATATCTAATCGCTCAGAAATTTGTTGCGCCGTTCTACCACATAATAAATGCAATAAAGATTCAATTTCTCGTCTAGTTAAACGTACGTCGTTTAAATCATCTGAAAGAAAAAAATGTTTGGTTTTTTGTCTAAATTCTTTAAGCGTTTGGTTCTCTTTGCTTTTAGGCAAAATATTTATAGCACGTAATTCTGGAATAAAAATTTGATTTTCTTTATTTTTGATTGCTTCATCTAATAATGTTTTGATCTTATCTTTGAAATATAAAATAAACTGTTTTAATACATGCATATTATTTAAATAATAATCAATTACATTTACCGAGCCGCTAGCTGAACCAAAACCAAAAATATCATAATAATTTTTTCCACGTTCGGTTAATTCGAATTTATTATCAATATTAAAATATTTTTTTGCATCTTGATTGGCAGCCGACAATTCCATATTTGACATCCAAAAATGACACCCCGCTTTTAAACGGCTATTAATTTGTCGCGCATAATCTTTTTCAAAAAAATAGCGATGCCATTCAGGCTGCGTATTAAATACAATGACTGAACCTGAATCGTACATCCTAGCAAAAATGAAATAATTGATTGGAGTGGTAGAAAATAGAGGCTGACAAATTTGGGTGATATCTTGACTTGTTACCAAAGAAAAATGCTCTCTAGGTAAATCCATATCAACAATCCTTCTTTTTTAATCAGAAATATAATGAATTCGTTTCAATTATTTAACACAATAAAGTTCTGGCAAGAAATAATCAATTTATAAAATTATTTTGATAAGGAGTTATTTGTATGTGGGGGCAAATTTTAGCGCTTATTGCAGCAGTTTTATTAATCTTACTTTTAGTCCATACCGTTAAAAAACAACCTCAACTTTTTCAAAAAGCTGCATTATCAAAAAGTTTTTATGTGATGGGTATTTTAGGCGTGTTATTAATTTTGTTTATTGCTTTTTGCATTATGTTGCTCAGAATGCATTGATTTTTCAGTTAGTTTTTCGTTCGTTTTGCAACATACTTGCCATTAACCAGTTCTGAGAAAAAATAATTAATTTCAGGATGAGTTATTGGCGTCACATTTTTATCTAATTCTAAATTCTGCTCAGCGACGTAAGTAATATAGTCTTCGTTATCAACTAATATGTGATACCAAGGCATATCTTTAGGCGGCTTAGAAATTGCGACTAATTCATACCATAATTCCGAACTTTGAAAATTAGCATCCACATCAACAATAACGCCGCGATAATTTAGTAATTTATGACAAATGATTTGCCCAACTGAAAAACGAGCTTTTTCTGACATTTCTCAACCTTCAAATTTTATTTCCACTTGAATTTTAATTTATTATTTCTAGCAGATTCTGTATGGAACAAGCGTTCCGTTAATTTAATTAAACTTTTTTCAAATGGATCATTTTTGATTTCAAGTGGAATTGTTTTTTTAAAAAACTGATAACTTAAAAGAGTGGCATATAATTTGAATGACAACTCATAGCCACCGCCCTGCCTATTCGCTACGACATGTAAAATATCAATTAAACCGAGCATTAAATCTTTACGTTTTGCTGCAACGCGTTTTCTTAAGCTTTGTTCTGTTAAATGCGAATTCTTAACTGCTTTTTGTGAAATAGTTATATCGTTCGCAGCTAATTTAATATCTGATAATTCTTTTTCTAAGGCTTCAATTCGAATGGCACATTCTTGATTAAACATAAGTTTTCCCTTTTAGTTATCAGCTCCTTGTACAGTATAGGTGGTTTTAAACTTATAATTTTTCTTCAAGTTAAAATTTTTTAATGTGAGCAAACAGTAACTGCCTGCTCACTTCCATGCTATTTTTTCTTCACAATCATTTTATTTAATGTTTGGAATCCTCTTGGTAATTTAGAACCACGACGACCACGTTCACCAACATAGTTAACTAAATCTGAAAATTTAAGTTCAAGTTTTCTTTTTCCTGATATCAGTACTAATTCATCTTGTTCTGTAAATACAGCAGTATCGATAACAAACTCTTCTTTTGTTTCTAAACCTTTAGATGAAATACCCATCATTTTATTACCTTTACCGCGCGGTAAAATTGGTAACTCTGTTGCTTTGAAAATTAATAAACGACCATCATTAGTTGCAATAGCAATAAATGATTTTTCTATGTCATCTATTTTTTGCGGCACAAGAGCTGTACCGTTTGACGGTACATTTAAGAAAGTTTTACCGCTTCTATTTTTACAATACATATCATCTAATTTCGCAATAAAGCCATAACCAGCATTAGATGCGACGACATATTGATGTTCTGGCTCACCTAATAATGCAGCAACAAAATGTGCACCTGGCGGTGGATTAACACGTCCGGTCAATGGTTCACCTTGACCACGCGCTGATGGCAAATTATGTGCCGGTAACGAATAACTTCTACCTGTTGAATCAATAAAAACAGCTTGTTCAAGGCTGCGACCTTGAACTGCCATTAACAAATTATCGCCTGCTTTATAACTTAGTTTTTCAACATCGAAATCATGGCCTTTTGCAGAACGAATCCAACCTTTTTCAGACAAGATAATGGTGATCGGTTCATTTGGAATACGTTCTTCGTCGCGAATCATTTGTGCTTCTTGTCTTTCAATGACAGGAGAACGAC
>CAZYCO010000040.1:0-3175 GCA_964645885.1 uncultured Gammaproteobacteria bacterium | reverse complement strand
ATTTTTCAGCATCAGCGATAATTTCATCACGTACTAAATTTTTTAATTTTTTCTCTGAAGCTAAAATTGCTTGGATTTTATTTTTTTCTTTTTGTAATTCGTCTTGCTCACCACGAATTTTCATTTCTTCCAAGCGCGCTAAATGACGTAATTTCAATTCCAGAATGGCTTCAGCTTGGGTATCGCTTAATCCGAATTTCGCCATTAATTCTTTTTTAGGTTCATCTTCATGACGAATAATACGAATCACTTCATCGATATTAAGATAAGCAACTAATAAACCTTCCAGAATATGTAAACGCGCATCAACTTTTGCTAAACGATGTTCTAACCTGCGACGAACGGTTTGAGTTCGATATTCCAACCATTCTTTTAAAATAATTAATAAATTTTTAGTTTGTGGCCGACCATTAATACCAATCATATTGAGATTAACGCGCGTACTTTTTTCTAGATCTGTTGTTGCAAATAAATGCGACATCAAAGGTTCAATATCGACACGATTTGATCGTGGCACAATCACTAAACGTGTTGGATTTTCATGATCAGATTCATCACGTAAATCTGCAATTTGCGGTAATTTTTTATCCTGCATTTGTTGCGCAATTTGTTCTAATATGCGCGCGCCCGATACTTGATGTGGCAACGCAGTAATCACAATTTCATCATCTTCAATGGTATAAACTGCGCGCATTTTAATTGAGCCATTGCCGGTACGATAAATATCTAAAATTTCTTTTCTAGGCGTAATAATTTCTGCTGCTGTTGGGAAATCGGGTGCAATAACGTGTTCGCATACCATCTCAAGCGTGGTTTTACTGTCATCTAAAATACGTACACATGCTGCAGCGACTTCACGAATATTGTGTGGCGGAATATCTGTTGCCATACCTACCGCAATTCCAGTCGTACCATTTAATAAAATATGCGGTAAGCGTGCAGGTAATAATGAAGGCTCTTTCAATGTGCCATCAAAGTTAGGCACCCAATCAACCGTACCTTGTTCTAACTCTTCTAACAAAATATCAGCGAATCGAGATAAACGTGATTCGGTATAACGCATAGCCGCAAATGATTTGGGATCATCAGGCGATCCCCAGTTACCTTGACCATCGACTAATGGATAGCGGTAAGAGAAATCCTGCGCCATTAACACCATTGCTTCATAACACGCAGCATCGCCATGAGGATGGAATTTACCGAGTACGTCACCGACAGTACGTGCCGATTTTTTATATTTTGCAGTTGCATCTAATCCTAACTCGGACATTGCATAAACAATGCGACGTTGCACTGGTTTTAAACCATCACTAATGTGCGGCAATGCGCGATCAAGTACCACGTACATCGAATAATCAAGATAAGCTTTTTCAGTAAATTCACGTAATGGGGTTTGTTCAAAATTAGTAAAAGATACATCTTTGGTTGTGGCCATGGACTTGAAAACTCCTTGGTATAAAAAACTCAAAATAACTTAAAATGATTTTTAGCTGAAGTCGTTTAATTAAAAAAATTATATAAGTAGAAGCTATTCCTGACTTAACTATATTTTTTTCTCAAAAAAAAAGCCCATTGATTAAAATGGGCATTCAAATTCAATTCAGACACAAACTTTGAATTTTAAAAATTTTAGCGATGCAATTACTTCTTGCTAAAATTGATAACACTTCTTGTTTCTTCATCCCTGCTATCAGGATCATCGTTATTATTATTGTTGTTACGGTTAATTTCTTTTGCAGCAGGTGTTTGAGCAGATTCTTGAAATAATAATTCTTTTAATTCTGGCGTTTTTTCAATGGCCTCAAGAACAAGAATCATTTTTTCATATTGTTCAATGATTGGTGCATACTGTTTAACTTGAAGCTTAGATAATTGATGCAAAGCAAGTTTTAAATCACTTTTCCAATTTTCGCCTGAAAAAGCAGCTGTAACCCCATTAGCAAAATTCTTAAGATTTTTATCTGAACTTATTTGGTTGCTATATAACGCAAAAATATCGGCCGAAATTAATTTTGCAATTTCACTCATACTTAATTCACTTCCAATATTGCATTTAACAAAGCACGCTCTAAATTCTAATACTGCTTTTATTGTTTCATTTTTACTAAGACCCGAAGCCTCAAGAATAGGCAACATTTCAAACTTAGCTTGTTTTATTTTTTGCAATAAAAAACCAAAAATTTGATTTCTATTTCTGTCATAAGCTTCTTTTAGCAAAAATGGTAACTGTTTTTGCAATGTTTGTGGGCAATGAATTAGCGCAGCTTCTACAATTTTTTGAAAATGGATTTGATTTTTATCTGTGTCATGTTGAACTTGGCTTTGATACATCCAGGTATCTACCCACTTTTCGGATTTGTTTAAAATATCTTCAATCTGATGAGGAAGAAATTGTAAGAAAATATCAAGCAATTGGTCATAGCCTTTACCTAAAATATATTCCACAAGCGTACATTCATTGAACTTCTTGTCGGGAGTAATTTCGAATGTGTAGATTGTCTCAAAAAACCGTCTGGGTTCTTTAAAACCTTGCTGATTTAAATATTGCAGCACATCTTCACGCTCAATTAGTTTTTCAAAATAAAAGATCAATGCTTGCACAGCTTGATTAAAAAAGGTGAATACTTGCTCAGAATCATATTTAAAATTATCTACTACTACTAAATGAGTAAACGCACTAGAAAAGTCGCTTAATATTTTTTCTATTTGCTTAAAATCATTCGGCACGATGGAAGAAATAATTTTCGTTATTAAATATTTAATATTTGATGGTTCTTGCAATAAAAATACATTATTTCCTGTTCTTATAGTCTTTACAGCGCACACTAAAGTCTGAGTATATAAGCTAGTATTTGTTGGCGTATGATCTAAAAATATTTTAAAACACTCTGTTGAGCCACGCTTAAATAGATCAAGAGAAATATCTAAAATTTTAGAAGTATCTTTAGAAGGAAAAATATTTTTTATAATAAATTCAAACAGCTCTATTGATTTTTGTTTTCTTTCGCTTTTTTGCGAAGCTAAATAACGCATGAAATCATGTATTAATGAACTATCAACTGCTTTATTTCTTAATATTGATTGCAGAAAAGCAAAATGTTCATATAGAAAAGCAACTGCAAGAAAATCATGAGCATATAGTTGAGAATAGATTGAGAATCCATGTCCAATTTTT
>CAZYCO010000039.1:0-17812 GCA_964645885.1 uncultured Gammaproteobacteria bacterium | reverse complement strand
ACCCAAAATTTTCTTTGGAGAAAATTGATCAGCAAGCTAAACAATTTCAAAAGTGTGTAAAGGATGCATCAGCTTAAAAAATAAGAGTATATGCATTTAGTGCGATAGTTTTTATTTTTTGACAAAGTAACATAAGGAAATCAAATTGAATTATTACATGATCAAAAATCTACGCGTATTTTTCTTCATCGTATTATGTTTTCTTTTTACGATTGATTCTTATGCTCAAAATAAAAATAATAAACTTACTCAAGCAGATGTAGTTAAAGCTATTGCTGAAATATCTAGAAAAACAAATACAATTATTGGTGTAACTGCTATTCATATCGAAAAAAATCAAAAAATTTCATATAACGGTAATTTGCCGTTCTTCATGGCGAGTACAATTAAAGTACCCATTGCTGTTGTGTTGTTACAACGCGTAGATCAAAAGAAAGAATCATTAAATCGAGTCGTACAACTCACTTCTAATCATGCAATTCCTGGAAGTGGCCGACTTGATTACACACTAAATAAAAGACCAGTAAGAATTTCGCTAAAACAATTATTAAATTTAATGTTAGTAGTAAGTGATAACACTGCAAGTGATGCTATTTTGCAGCAGTTAAATGGACCAAACGCAGTTTTAGCAAAATTAAATCAATTAGGGTTTCATTCAATTTTAGTTAAACGCTCCATTTTGCAAATGTATTTAGATTCACATGGCGGTACTTATGCATCGATACCTCAACCACACAATTCTGTAAGTTTTGAACGAGCGCTTAATCGAATTGCTATGCCAAGACAAATTTTGGCATGGAAAATTTTTCAACGTGATTTACGTGATACCACTACACCAAATGATATGGCGTTTTTTTTAGAATCTTTATATGAAGGGAAATTACTTTCTGTTGCAAACACTAAATTGTTAATTGAAATAATGGAGAACTGCAAAACTGGTAGAAGTCGAATTAAAGGATTATTACCGCGTAAAACAATCGTTGCACATAAAACAGGTACGTGGTCAATTTATTCAAAAGCATTTTTAACTCATCCAGATTCACCACAATTATTTCGATATGTAAGTGATGTCGGGGTAATTACTTTACCTAAGAAAAAAGGCCATATTGCAATTGCAATTTATGTCAAATCTACCGGCGTCAGTGATTATGAACGCACACGTGTAATCGCCGAAGTATCTAGAAAGATTTATGATTATTTTTTATATGGAAATAAAACATAAGCATAGTTAAAAGTTTAACTTTAATAGGTGAGAAATATGGAGCATTTTGAAGGTAAAGTTGCGGTAATTACAGGTGCTGCTAATGGTATTGGTAAAGCGCTTGCAAAAAAATGTCTTGAAGAAAAAATGAAAGTTGTTATTGCTGATATTGATTCATCAAATTTAGAAAAATGTATAAATGAATTAAAAATTGTTGGCCAAGATATAACTGCTGTCGTTACTGACGTTTCAAATCAAGAAAGCATAAATAATTTAGCTGAAATTACAATTAAACATCATGGCAAAGTAAATTTATTATTTAATAATGCAGGTATTGCAGGGCCAATTGGTCCTATATGGCAAACGGATTTTCCAGATTTACAGCAAGTTATAAATGTTAATTTAATGAGCGTTATTTACGGTGTGCGCGCATTTATACCGGTAATGCTTAAGCAGAATGACGAATGTTATATTGTAAATACTGCGTCAGGTGCTGGATTACATACAGCTCCTCATACTTCTGGTTATACGCTTACGAAGCATGCCGTCGTGTCTTTAACAGAAGTACTATATTACGATTTAAAACAGCAAAATATTGATAATATTCACGTCTCGATATTATGCCCTGGTTCAGTAAATACGAATTTTGCAGAAAAACTTCAATCTAAAGAAACAAATTCCCAAACAATAAATCAAGTAATTTCTTATTTTAAAAAACATTTAAAACAAGGCATCACCATAGAAGCGGTTGCAGAAAAAACATTTGCAGCAATTCGAAAGAATCAGTTTTATATATTGACTCATTCTGCGCATAAAGATTTAGTAAAAAATCGTTTAGAAGATATTATTAATGAGCGTAACCCTAGTCATTCTTAATGAAGAATAAGTCAATGCAAATCAAAGAAAAATTCTATTTGTTGTTTGACGGTAATAAATTAGCGTTATTAAAACAGCAGGATACCTTTTGTTTTTTAACGGAAAATATAATTGAAAACATTAACTTAGTTAGAAAATATAAGATTGCTGATTTTAATAGCATGGAATATTTCACTGCAGAATTACATCAAGAAATAAATTGGCCCATTCATATAGAATTTTTATCTTTAAGAGAAGCATTCACTTTATTAGGGGATAAATTTTTTCCAATCATTAGCAAAGCGTTTCAAATTATTTATTGGGACAAGCAAAATCAATATTGCGGCGTTTGTGGTGCTAAAACCATACATCGCGAATACACTTGGGAAAAACATTGCACTGAATGTAGTACCATTTTTTATCCACGTATTGCACCATCAATTATTGTTTTAATTAAAAAAGATAAACAAATTTTAATGGCACGCGGTCATCACTTCCCGCAAGGCATATATGGTTTAATTGCTGGATTTATAGAGCCTGGCGAAAATATTGAAGCGGCAGTTCATCGTGAAGTTGCAGAAGAAGTTGGAATTAAAATTAAAAATTTACAATATTATGGCTCGCAATCTTGGCCATTTCCAAATTCATTAATGATTGGTTTTATTGCTGATTATGATTCAGGCGAAATAGAAATTGATCCAATCGAAATCGAATCTGCTGGTTGGTATAACATCGATAATTTACCTGGATTACCGTCATCAACGTTTAGTATTGCAAGCAGCATGATTCAAGATTTTATTAAGCTGCAAAAATAAGAAATTAACTTTTTGGTGAGTAGAATTTAATCCTATTTTCTAAGCTGTTGTTATCATCAGGATCTGATTGTTGATTTAGTACTTCGTCTTTTATTTGTAATGAATTTAAAAACGATAAACTTTGATAAGCATTTTTATGCTGATTAATTGCAATTGCTTTTGTAAAGCAATTTTCAGCATCTTTTATTTGCTTGAATTTTTTCAAAATTTCCCCTGTTTTATACCATGCCTCTGCTATTTCAGTATTATCGTTACTTTTTTTGATAATTCTTTGATAACTCAATACTGCATTATCAAATTGATTCAGATGGTAATAAGTGTTTGCAAGCTTCAATAAGAGACCTGGGACATTTGGATGAATATTTGCTGCTTTTAAATAATGTGTTAATGCTTTTTCGTATTGCTCAAGATACGAATAAATATCTGCACACTTAATAAGAAAGCTTTTTTCTTTCGGAAATGTTTCTAATAAAATTTCATAAACTTCTGCAGCTTTTAAAAAATCTTTTTTTGCCACAGCTTTGTCTATTTCTTTATAGGCATTAGTTAGTAAAAATTCAAAACGCATTTTTCCCTCGGATATCTTTATTTTTTTAAAAGAAGATTTACATATTAAATTTTTTTTCTACGCTTGAGCAATGGTAAAAATAGGTGATTTAATTATTTCTTAAGGATTGGCGCATAACCCTTTGATATGATTTCGCAAATTTTTTGAATAGCAAAATGAGGTTTTTTTATGATATTCGAAACTGATGCAACAAATGATGTGGAAATGAAGTTAGTAGGTAATGAAGATTATGATGACGAAAATCAAAATGAAAACGAAAATAGAGATGAAATTAAAAAACCAATAGCGAAATGGAAAGTTGCAACAGCAGCAGTTGCATCAGTTGGAACGGTAGGAATAATTGCAGGCTCAGTTGCATATGCAACCAGAAAGAAAAAACAGCATGATACTAAGCCTGCTAGTTCGCCAACTTCTACACCATCGGTGACAGCAACACCATCTGTAACAAGTAGTGTTACGCCATCATCGTCTGCTTCAATTACACCGACTTCTTCAGTAACACCTACAGCATCTACTTCTAAAACACCATCGGCTTCAAGAACACCATCCAGAACAGCAACACCATCTAGAACACCATCACGAACACCTTCTAGTTCAACTTCACCATCTAGAACACCATCACGTTCGCCATCTGTAACGCCGTCTGTTACACCAAGTCCAGTACCAGATATTTCAAATTGGCTAACTTATGAATATGCTTTAAATGTAACAAGTGGTGTGCATTCTATTTGGTTGCGAAACAATCACCCAAATCAAACATCCGTTATTTCGCAAATTAGTTTGCGTACTAATTTTATGGCTGTGCCAAAAAATACTGGTTTATTCCAGGGTGCTAATCCAACTGTGAATATTAGTACAAACAGCGATGGTTTATCTTATTCTTGCCAATATACATCCAATCTGAGAATGGAAATCGCAAGTAATCAAAGTGCTCGAATAGATTATTCGTCTTGGAGTACACCAATTTATCAAATTGCGATGAATCCAACAGATGTAAGAGTAAATAATCAAACAATTGAAATAGATGGATTTGTACCACGTAATCAACAAATTTCATCTCAAGTTCAACCGGCAATTGAATATTCTTTTTGGAATGCGTATGTAAATGGTTCTTATGTGCCAATGCCGTATGCACAAGTACAAAAAATATTTTATAGCTCTTCTTCAATCTTTTTTAATCAAGAATCAGGAGTGGTTGATCCATATGTTGCATCTATCGATAAAATGCTGCTTCCCGACATGGGCTTTAACAGATTAAAATATGACAGCGGGATCGAAACATATCTTGCTTTAGGATTGTCATATTCATTTAATGCAACATGGTGCGATTCTCGCAGTTATTTATGGAATACCATGAATAGCACAATGCAAGCTTATGCTATTGGTTCAATGGTAAATGCAACTAAAGTTTGGCAATTAACAGGATTAGATTTTTTTGTTGAACCATGCCCACCTGGAACTGCATTAGCTTCATTCTTTGACGCACTAAAACCAGCATTTGATGCAGCAGGTAAAAAGATTTCAATTCATTTGCCTGGAGAGCTGACTGAAATCCAAAATCTTGAACCTGGAGTAATTTGTTCTATTGCGAGTAAAGCTGATTCTATTGCCCTTGATGCTGATTACTGGAATGAAACTGAAACAGCAGCTTACAGTAGTTTTCAATCACCTTTAAACCGTATTCAAAATAGTCTTAACTATTATAAAAATCTAGGCTGTATTCCTGATTCAAAAGTAGGAATTACTTTCCCATCATATGGAGAAGCTATATTTGTATCATCATTGGAAAATAATGGTTTTGGTCAAGAAATAGTTGGATTTCCACCACTAATTTTTGAGAACCATTCAACTAAGTATACAGATATAATTTCTTGGCGTTGTAACGTTGAACGTACACCAGCAGCTTGTGGTTTCAATTCATTTGTACCTATTCCATCTGATGCAACATTTATTGCAAGTGATCAAAATTCAAATGGTCATGAAGCTTGGGCATTTTCATCAACACTACAGAATGTAACTGATTATTTGTATTATCAAAATATCACTATGGGTTATTGGGTTATGACTTATCAAGATGTTCCTGCTGCAATTGCTAAAGCAAATTTTGCAATACAAAATAATTTAGCTTTTGTTGCAGTTGGCGATTACGCTGCAGATTTACCAGCAGGAAATAATCAATCGTTATTTCAAAATGTCTATAACACTTTAACTGCAAATCAAACTCAAAATAATACCCAGGCAGCTTATGCAGAAAGATATTATGTCACTGAAAATCAACAACAATTTCAATTTGTTATCCCAGCTCATGTAGTTAAAACAATTGAAAATATTTTAACTGAATTACCACGCGAATCGATTTATGCAATTCAGCGCGGTATAGCAGGTTATTTAATGCATAGAATCTCACGTCAAGAATTAACAAACTTGATGCAATCATATGGCTGTGATGAACAAAAAATTTATTGGTTGAATTATGCGTTGAGCCAAACCATTACATTTGCAGCATCTTGGTATTACTCAGGTGATTTTGTTTATGCAATGAAATCAACATTAACTTTTGCAGGTGCGGATTTATATTTGCAACATGTTGTTGGTTTATCGGTAACACAAGCAAATATGTTGGTATTTGGCGGTAATTTAGGTATGCACGCAGCCAATTCATTACCAAGAGCTGTCAATACAGTAGTTGGTGCTGCAGGCAGTATGTTTGCACAAGTGTTGGTTGAGACTGGATTAAATATTTGTAGCAAAGTTGCAAATGTTGCTAGTACAACTGCTCATCGTTTCTTTAAAGCAGCGAAAAGTTTTATTGCAGAACAGCAGCAGCCTGAAGCAATACATAACAATACGCTAAGCGTTTAAATAAAAATTGTAGGACTGATATGCCTAAATCAGAAAATATAGAGCTGAATGAAATACAAGAATTAGATCCAACGTTATTTCTTCATCCTAATTTAATTGCACAACTCAGTCCTACAAACATTAACTTTTTTCGGATGCCTAGTAATCAGCAAGTAATAACAAGCAATGTAGTAAATGATGCGTTAGATACAGCAATACATGAAAAAAATATAGAAAATGTTATTGCGCAATTAACAGCGATTGACACTTCTGAATTAGATGAGCAAATAAAAAAATCAATTCTTTTTCCTGAAAAAAGACGAATATTAATGATTTATCAAAAGTTTATGCTCGATAACAAAAATTTAAGAGAAAAAGTTGCATTGGCGTTTTCAGTTATGCCAAAGACGTTTGGAACAGCGATTACTGAAAATGCTTTTGCTTCTAGTTATCAACTTTTCTTTGAGCAAGGCGAAGGAAGATTAGCCTATCAAGATATACAGAAAATTTTTAATTTGATTAATAAATCTAATGTACCTTCAATGCTTTCTTTTACAATGCTAATTATGCAAGCATTAGTTGAAATGCAAATTGATGATGTACAGCAGAAAATTGGCTGCAAAAAATAATACAATAAAATACACAATTTGATTGAGCATCGTGAGCACTAAGGAAGAGCAATTAAGCAAATTGATATGAAAATCAAAAATCGAGGCGCATTAAGTAATCCTGAAGGTCGTTTTGAAAAAACAACGCGTGAACAAGTTGATGATGGTTGGCAAACACAGGATGAAGATGAAGAGTTACCGCCATTAGAAACAATATTACTTCGCGATGCAGCGAAATCGGTTATTACTACTAACGATTCACCTGATCTTAATTTTGAACAATCAATTAATCCTTATCGTGGTTGTGAACATGGTTGTATTTATTGTTATGCACGACCATCACATGCATATATGAATTTATCGCCAGGTATCGATTTTGAAACCAAAATTTTCTACAAAGATAACGCGGCGGAAATTTTAGAAAAAGAATTATCAAAACCAAAATATGTCTGTAAAAAAATAGTGTTAGGCGCTAATACCGATCCCTATCAACCGGTTGAAAGCAAAACCAAAATAACCCGTAGCATTTTAGAAGTGCTGAATCGTTTTAATCATCCAGTCACTATTATTACTAAATCATCATTAATTGAACGTGATTTAGATTTAATTGCTGCAATGGCCCAACGACGTTTAGCAAGGCTTGCAGTTAGCGTTACCACACTTTCTAACAAGTTAAAATTAATTTTAGAACCACGCACAGCAACACCAAAAGCTAGATTAAATGTAATTAAAAAATTTAGTGAAGCAGGTGTGCCAATCCGTGTAATGGCAGCGCCAATAATTCCATTCATTAATGATATGGAATTAGAACATATTTTATCTGCAGCGAGTGAAGCTGGTGCTTTATATGCAAGTTATACGTTCATTCGTTTACCCTACGAAGTGAAAGATTTATTTAAAGAATGGTTACAGCAACATTTTCCAGATAGAGCAGAGCGCGTGATGAGCGTGATACGGCAAATGCGAGATGGTAAAGAAAATGATTCTACATTTGGTCAACGTATGCGTGGTACAGGAGAATTCGCAGATTTATTGAATCAACGATTTCTATTGGCATGTAAAAAATTTAAGTTAAATACTGAACCGTTAATAGAATTAGATACACAAAGTTTTAATAATGGCAAATTAAAACAACTAAGTTTGTTCGAATAATTACAATTATACGAGGTGAATATGAAACGCATTACAAATAAAAAAATGTTTTTTAGTCTGTTATTAATGAGTCAAATCAGCGCCAGTGTTGCGCAAATGGACGCAGGACAAAAAAAGCCAATCAGCAAGAAAAATAACTTACATGCTGATGAGCTGCATGAACATGATGCTTCTGCAGCAGCATATGCTAACTTTCAAGCTAAATTTACAAATTTTCAGCAACAGTTTAAATCAACTCGATATTCTGCATTGGCAACAGAAGAATTGAAGCAGTTATTGAAGCCGGTGCAATCAGCAACATTCTCCTTTAATTGCCAAGGCGCTTTTGTAATTGCAGATGAATTAAAAAATAGAAATGAAGGCGAATATGTTAAATCTATTTTCAATAATTTAATTGAGCGAGGAGTGTGTTTAGCAGAATCAAATTTAATTTTGGCAAATGTTGCTTATTTTGATGGCGATTATCAAACAGCAGCAAAATATTTTAAGCGAGCATTTAATCATAACGCGCCTGTCTCTCATCAAGAACATGCTGATTATGTAGAGTCTTTATTTAACACCAAACAATTTGTCCGTGCTGATAATGAAGCAAAAATTGCATTACGCGATTGCAATCGCTTAATCGAAATTTACAAAGGAGAAGGGAAAAATTATTTAATTAAAGCAGTTGAAGTCACAATTAAGCGCTTAGAGTATATATTGGATGAAGCAAAGTACGCCATGAAGCATGGTGAATCAACCGTGCGATACACTAAATAAAGTAGAAATAAGTAACTTGTTGAAGAACTAGATAACTGAGTTGGTTTTTATAAATAAAAATAAAGGAGTTTATTTTGAATATATTGTCCAAAGTATCTGCAGTTTTTGTGCTGCTAACTACTATTTTTATAGCTTCTAATGCCTTGGCGCAAACACAGTATCAATTACGTAAAACCTCAGCAGAAGCAAGGAACGGTAGCATAAACGTTCAAGACACAGCGCAAGGCATTTTGATTAGTGGAACGATATTAGGCGTTGCGCCTAAATGGCCTACTTCAGCAAATCAAATGGCAGTAAGCGATCATATTGAAATCTGGCTTGCTGATGCTGAAGCGCTTCATTTACCACCTACAGGTTGGGGCAACCAAATAAAAGAAGAAAGAATTTATTTACCAGAAGCTTGCGATAAATTAGCAAAACAATCGCGCAGTGTTTGTAGGGAATGGGATAAAAAACAAGTTAAATATCGTTCACAATTAATAAAGTTATTTGTACGCCAATGGCAAATTGCGCCAAACATAGTTGAAGAAACGTTTGCGACGCCAGCTTTTCAAGTACTAGAAAAGTATAAGCTTGCTCCATCCGCAAATAATTCTGAATTCACAAAAACATTAGCGCAAAAAATTTCTCCATTAAAACCTAGTGAAAAACCAATTATTCGTTATTTCAAACAACAACAATCTGGTTATACCTTTGAAGTGTTAATTCCATGGCAAGCTTTGCCACCAGTGCAACGCTTGGCGTTACAACGTATGCGATTTGTTGTAGATGTCTTTAATCCTGGAAAAGCAGCGTTGCAATATGGTCCTTATTCTTCAACTTCATCCGCTCATTTGTATGGCGATCCAAATTCGTTTGGAGTTTATCAGTTTAAAAATCCTAGAAATTATAAATTAACAGCTTGCCAATATAATTTAAGAGCTGCAAATCCACATCCTTCCAACATTTACACAAAAGATATTTATTATTTTCCAAAACAGGAATTTAACATTACTAAAGTAATCGTACTTTCAAATGAAGTGTTTGGTTATCAATATGAACCTGATGCCAATAGTTTTTCGCCAATTCCGTTTGAAGTCTCGTTTAATGAAAAAAACATATCAGATAAAGAAGTGATTTGTACTAATCCTCTCGCTTATGCAAATCAAACGAATATTGTTAGTAAATTTAATTTAAATAAAGATGCCAAAATTGAATACAAAAAATTAACCAATGGTAATTGGTTAATCAAGGAAGGCCCTTTTGTTGCACCGTTTAATCCATTTGGAGTAGGGCAATGTGGCGCATGTTTAAATCAAGTGATGAATATTTATTTGATCGATCAACAAAATAAAAAAATCGATCGAGTATTTCATTATGAAAAATTAGATGATCCTATGCTTGGCGCAAAATTAACATTTAATGTAGATGCTGATTGGCAAAAAATTAAAGTAATTGAAACTAAAAATAATCAATCTAAAGAACTATATTTTTGTTTTAAACATATGAAATACATTGCATGTGAATGAAGGTGTCATTCTGCGGATTAATCGACTTTGTTGCATAAATATTAATTCGCCTCTCCCTTTGGGAGAGGTGAAAAATTCCTTTTAAAATTTATTAGAGAGAAAATTCATGGAAAATTTATCACGTAAAGATTTAACAACTATTATTCAGCAATTAATGAGAGGCGCTATCTCAAGAGACGATGTCGCTGATTGGGCATCTGAATTAGTGTTCAATGAAAGTTTTCAAGCTGAAGATGAAGTTATTTGGGATTTGTTAAATTTATTAATGTCAGTAAATTTAACTGACGACAACGATGAATATCTTTATCAAACAGATGATTTTAGAATTTGGCTGGAAGTCTTAAATAGTTAATTAAATAAAAAGGATGTAAAGATGTTGAAAGAATTTAAAGAATTTGCAATGCGCGGTAACGTAATTGATATGGCGGTTGGTATTATTATTGGTACTGCTTTTGGAAAAATAATTACATCTTTAGTGAATGATATTTTAATGCCGCCAATTGGCTTGTTACTTGGTAAAGTTGATTTTTCTGATTTAGCAATCACTATTCATCATCAAACTGCAACTTCTCAAGCCGTAACTATAAAATATGGTGTTTTTATCAATACCTTAATTGATTTCTTGATTGTTGCTTTTGCTATGTTTCTAGTCATAAGACAAGCCAATATAATTTTAAAAGCGCAACCTAAAAGTAAAGATTGTCCATATTGCTGTTCGAAAATCCCTACTAAAGCAACACGTTGTCCAAGTTGTACGTCAGAGTTATCTAGAAGCTAACTAGGATTTAAGCTGGTAATTGCTCTTTCAACATTGCTTGTTCTTGTGAAAACAATTTTAATTTGCTTCGAATGCGCGCCCACATAAAACATGCAGCGATGAAAAACCCGCTAATAAAACCAAATCGTAAGCCTACTGGGCCCATATGAATTATAAATGCACAGGTATAACTAACTGGCAGTGAAATAAACCATAAACAAAAGACACCAATGCGCATTGGTGCTTTTGAATCGTGTAAACCTCGTAATGCACCAGCAAGAATATTACGCACGCTGTCAATTAACATAGTGACACCGGAAATTGCGAAAAATATAGTCGCTAAATGAATAAGAGCTTGATCACTAACTTCATTCACATTGGTATAAAATTTAATCAAGGTCACTGGCATTGCCAAAAATAAAATAAAAATAAAGATAAAAAATACAGCCAAAATAATAATTGCAGAGATGATATATTGTTTAACCAAATCTAATTGTTTTTTACCAAACGCTTCACTAGTTAAAACAGATAAGGCTTGCGATAAACCTAATGCCACCATAACAATCAATAAATTGTACTGCGATACGATTTGTGACGACGCTAATGCAACCACACCGAAATAACCCATCCAATAAGTAGTCGTAGTCATTGCTGCTAATTCAGCACCGAATTGAATACCAATTGGTAAACCTAAAAAGAAAATATGTTTGCATAATTTAAAATCAGGACGAATAGACCCGGAGAAAATAGCGTATTTTTTATTTTGTTTTGATTGATGTAAATAAATCAACATGCCTATGCATAGTATTGTTTGCACAATCAAAGTAGAGCAGGTTACGCCACCTAAACCTAATTGCGGTAAGTGAAATTTTCCTAAAATAAAGCCATACGAAACTAAAATAATAATTGGCAAATTAATGATGGATAGTTTTAAAGTAAATCGCGGCTGACCGATACCAGTAAAAAATTGATAAATCGCTGCATTAATTAAAACTGGAAATAAAGTAAAGGCTGCGAAATGAAAATAGGGCGTTGCTAAAGCAACTAGAGCGGTTTCTTGCTTGAGCAATAATAAGATTTTATCTGCATGCCATAAAATCAAAGCGATTGGCGTACTTAAAATAACAGCTAGCCAAATACCATTGCGCATAATAGCGCCGATTTCAGTATCTGGTTTACCTTGTGCTTTAGAGTGACTAATCAAAATGCTAATCGAGTAAAAGATAGCAGAAACAACTGTAACGCCAGTGATATAAGTTGTAAGTGCAAGCGCGCCAGCCGCTAATTCTGCTTTCCCAATTTTGCCAACCATCATCATGGCGATAAAGCTGGTTACCATATTAAATAAAGCGCCAACGCTAATTGGTAAGGCAAAAATAGCTAATTTACGAACATGTCCGAATAAGTTATTGGAGAGCATGGGGAAAACATCAATGTTAAAAATTAAATTATCGATTATTTAGCGCTACGATTACAACCGGGTTGAGCTTAAATAATGCGTTGTTTCTTACTCATTTGGGATAAAGCTTCTATTGCTAACTCTTCTTGTTTTAGTGCTTTATCAACAAATTTTTCAATTAGTCTCATATAACTTTGCTGCGGTTGTACTCGTATCATTTTCTGCGTCAGTATTTCTTTGATTTCACTAAGCGGTAGTTCTTCATGCTCAGTTAAATATCTTTTCAATTCTTTAATTGAAGAAGAATTAAACATAGACAATTGCGCATGATTAGATGAGCTATTATCTGTTATTACTTCTAAACAAAAATTTATAGCGTTAGCCCAAGTTCTTTGAATGTGATTATGTTGGAATAATCTTTGATATAACAATATTAATTGCTCGCCTTCAGGAAATTGATTTGATGTCGCCATAGTTAATAATTGATCTATTTTTTTAGATTCAAAATTATCTTTTAGTAAAAAGTCACAAAGTGCTTTTAGATTTTTATTTAATACTGCACTAAAAATATTAAGTTCAGCCGCAGGTTGTGCTGGCGCTGCCTGAAAATAGTAATGATGGTGAATGTGGATGTTATTCGTTGTTTGGAACACTGGGCTTGCAATTACTGGCGCTGTTTGTGCTTGCATTAAAATAGTTGGAGCTTGCGCATTGTTATTATTATTTTCAGTATCGTTTATTTCTTCTGCTTTTTTTTCAGCGACTATTCTTAGAGTTGCTGCTATGTACCGGTTATAAGCATCAATAAAATTTTGATAGTGAGCGCTCATTGTTTTTGCAGTAGCGAAATTTTCTATTGATTTTTTGTATAAATCCCATCTTTTCTTATACTCACTGGCATAATCTTTAATTTTATTATTTGTAGATGTATCAATAGTGTCATCAGATATTTGATATTTTCTTCGAATTCTACGCTGAATTATATTAAATATTTCTTTTTGTTGTTGCATATTGAATAAGTATGTAGCAGCTGTAGTAGCGCCATAGCGTTCGAAGTTAGTAAATGTAATTTTATCTGTAAAAGTACGTTCAGAAATATTATCTACATCTACCGTTATTTCTACATTAGGTCGTTTCTTAGGTGGCATGGGTTAACTCATAAAACTATAATCAAATAGTGGGAACAAAGGATTATGATAGCTCCTTTTGTAGGGGCTTAGTTTTTTGTACCCAATTTAAGAATACTTTATAAGTTTTTTCTTAAGGTTTGCTTAGTAGATGCGTAATTATGAAAAATCACTGCCAATAATATTGGCAGTGATATAACTATAAATAATGGTGATTGTTAGCTTGTAGGGTAGGTGCAGCAGATAACTGTTGCTCAGGCTCAACTACTGAATTAGTTGGAGTTTTAGTTGTAATGCCAGAAAGACCAGAATCAACTAAAGCTTTGTTTGAATCTTTATAATCTTTCTTGAAAATCTGATCGTTTGAAGTTAAAGCTTGAATTTGGTTTTTTAATTTTTCATTTTCTTTAGTTAAATCTTGTACTCGATTTTCTAAGGCATGGTTTTGTGCTTTTAAGGTTGAATTTTCAACAAGTAATTTTTCTTTTTCTTTATTCGCTTCAACAAGAGCTTTTGCATATTTTTGTACTTCATCTAAATAGGGTTTGATGTTATTTGGATCTTCGTTCTGCAATTTATATGTTTCTTGGATCAATTGCATAGTAATAACAGATTGTTTTGCAAGTGTTGCTTGAATATCTGTCAGGTATTTTAACGCTTCATTCAATTGTACTTGTTTTTGTTCTATTTGCTGTTCAATTTCAGTTAATTTTTTCATGTTCTTATCTCCTTGAATTAAATTTAATTTTATAAATATTCCTGGCGGACATTTTCTATAACATCCACCAGACATTTTCAAAGAGTTTTTAATGAATCACCCAAGAATTTAACATTGCACGAGCAACAGGAAGATCGATATCAAATTGATTTTTAGTTGAATTAAATGTCCAGACATAAAATGCTTTACCGTCTGGGCTTGGAACAACTACTAACATTTGTTTGAATTCTTGATTTTTATAGGTGTAATTAAATACAAATGTAATGCCTTCAAATTTTTTCTCATGTTGTTTTAAGGTCACAGGGCCTTCGCCTAATACTTCAATTTTAGATGTTTGTGACTTAATTTGTTTTTTCAAATCTTCTAGCACTTCTTTTGTATCTTTAAAGTTACCGCCTGCATTTATTGATGCAATAGTTTGAATATTCACTACTGATGCTGATGATGAAGTGCCTTTTTTACCGCTAAAAATTATTTTTTCTTTGGCAGGTTGATCAAAGGTCCAATTATTAGCGTAATTGATAGAGAAATTATTCAAAGGATCATCAAATACATTTGGTAAGATAATAGGTTCATTACGTTTCATTTCTTTATGCTGCATTACAACTGAAACTGTTTCACCTTGCACTTGTAAGCCTAATATTTTCCAATCGCCATCTTCTTTTGTTAATCGATATTCAATTGATGTTGTAGAACCATCTTTTGCTTTAACTAAAGCTTTAACTTTACCTTCATCATCTTCATATTTTCGACTTGTAAATGACGCAGTTTCATTATTTTTCACAGTAGGATAACGCTCTAAAAAACTTTCAAATGATTCTAGTGAAGTTCTATTTTGAAATTCTTTAGATGTTTGTGAATAAGCAGCAACAACATTGTCTGCACGTAGTGCTGCTAATTGTTGTTTAATTGGATCGGTTAAACCACGAGCAATATAAAACGCTAATAAAGCGATAAAAATTAATAAAACTGCAACACCACCAACAATTGAAACGATAACCAATAATATTTTTTTAAAGGTATCGGTAGTCGCTTTATCAAATTCTATTGCTTTACCATCACTATCTTTCAATTGGCCACAAATAATCAGCACAATATCTACGATAACCCAAATCCCAAAACCACCGGCAGTAATTAGCATCAAAATGCCAGTACCAGCTTTTCCAATATAAAAACGATGGATACCAAATGTGCCTAAAAAGATGCATAAAAGCAGCGTAATTACCGGTGAGCGTGGACTTTTTGTTGTCATAGTTCTTCCTCAAACTTTAACGTTATACTAAATAAGTATAGAACCATTTAAATGAGTAAATGTTCTCATTTAAGTTTTAAGGTAGAGTAGGGACGTTAACTTCATTAAAACAAGGCTTTTTTATGCAATATAAAATTACGCGTCAGTCTGAGAAAGATATCGAAACTTTTTTCGCTGAATTCAATGATATGCATGATGCATTGATCTTTATCCAAGCAAAAGTGAATCAAGACGATCAATTAAGAATGAAACGTATTTATCGTTTATTTGAAAATGGCAATTTGAAAAAGGATTTTAATACAGCGGGTATAGCGATTGATTATGATTTAGCGCCATATGCCGAAGAAGATAAAGATATTAGCGCAACAACAGCACGACCATACAAAGTTCAAGAATCTGGTACAACAACATCACAATTCATTGATTTAAATGATGCAAAATTATTTATTGATAAAAAAATTAGTTTAGATCGAATCGATAAAAAAGATATTTTATATCGTTTAATGAATGAAAATCAGGTGGTTGAACAACGAAGCCAAAGTACAGAACCGCAAGATAATGCTTCATCTTCACGCTCAAGTACGACACCGTTTGGTACCTCACCAAAACCGCCAGGCACAATTTCAACTCAAGATGATGATGATTGAATATAATGGATCCCGCGGTCTTTGCCGCGGGATGGCGATATGAAAAATTATTTTAATATTATAAAAAAAGCTCCAATTCCTTTTTTTGATCGTCGGTAAACCATAATCCTAATTTTGTTCTACGCCATAAAATATCATCTACATGTTTTACAAATTCTTCTCGAATTAAAAATTCAACTTCAGCTTGATATAAACCATGACCAAAATGTTTTCCTAAGTCACTAAGAGAATGTTTATTTTGCAACATTAATTCAGTACGTGAGCCGTATGTTGTTACTAAGCGTTCTATAAGTGGTGAAGGTAACCATGCATATTTTGTTTTTAATTTTTCAAGATAAGCATTAAATGACAAACCTTCAAATTGATTGCCAGGTAATTTTAATTTTTTAGTTGATTTGAACGAATAATTTGGAAACAACGTTATTAATTTTCTCGCGATCTTTTCTGAAACTATTCTATAAGTTGTAAGTTTACCGCCAGCAATTGTAATAATAGGTGCTTTGTTAGCTTCTTGAATAACTTTTATTTCATAATCTCTAGAAAGTTCAGACGGTTTTTTATCTGCATCAGTATCTTCTAATATTCGTACGCCTGAAAAACATGAAACAATATCATTAGGATGAATAGTTGAATTGAAATATTGATTAAAACTATCGCATAAATAATTTTTTTCTTGTTCTGATACTTTTAATTCAGTTAATTCATTGATTTTGACATCAGTCGTACCAATTAATTGAAAATCTTTTTCATACGGTACAACAAAAATCACGCGACTATCGGTATGTTGTAAAATAAAAGCATAATCATGTGAAAACGCTTTTTTGATAATAATATGACTGCCTTTAATTAATTTTACTTTAGGAACAACATTTTGTTTTAATAAATTTTTAGCAACTGTTGGCGACCATGGCCCGGTCGCATTAATCACACAGTTAGCGCGAATAGAAAAAACATTGTTAGATGATTTTGGTTTGATTGTTAATTTCCAAGTATCATTTTCAACTGTTGCGTCTATACATTCATGATAATTCACTGCAACCGCGCCTAATTTTTGCGCAAGCAATATATTTTCAATAGTTAGTCGAGTATCGCTAGTCCAACAATCATAATAACTAAACGCATAATTAAACTGGTTTTTTAATTCAGAAAAATAATGATTTTGACTTCGTTTTAATAATCTACTTTTTTTAATTAAACTTTTACCTGACAATAAATCGTAAAATAAAAAACCTAACTGCAAAATCCATTTTTTTCGAATCGATTCATTAACCGGCATGATAAATTGCAAAGGTGTAACGAGATGAGGTGCAATGTTCATTAATACATCTCGTTCTTTTAAAGATTCTCTTACTAAACGAAAATGAGCTTGTTCTAAGTAACGTAAACCACCATGTATTAATTTAGTGCTGGCAGATGAAGTACCACAAGCAAAATCATCTTTTTCACATAAAAATACTTTAAATCCAGCGTGCGCAAGTGCGACAGCAATACCTGCTCCTTGTATTCCACCGCCAATAATGGCGACATCAAATTGTTTTTCGGTCGTCATATTTACCCCTCACCCGCAGCTATCGCTGCGACCTCTCCCACAAGGGGAGAGGTGAA
>CAZYCO010000038.1:17712-17997 GCA_964645885.1 uncultured Gammaproteobacteria bacterium | reverse complement strand
CCGCAGCTATCGCTGCGACCTCTCCCACAAGGGGAGAGGTGAAAATCCTTTTTACTTTTGGTTTAATAAATTCGTCACATCACTAAAAATACAATCTACACCCATATCAAATAATAATTGTGCTTCTTTTGCATCATTTACAGTGTAAGTTAAAACCAAACGATTAGTGTCATGAATTTCTTTAACAATGTATTTATCAATTTTATGTTTTGAAATATGTACTGTTTGCGCGTTAATGCTATCGGCTTGTTTATGCCAAGTGGAATCAAATTCTCTTATTAATAA
>CAZYCO010000038.1:0-17672 GCA_964645885.1 uncultured Gammaproteobacteria bacterium | reverse complement strand
AGTATTTATAACCAATGCTTAAAATTAAAACTACTAATTAAAATTTTATCTGAAGGTGGAATGGCTAATTGTTTCAAAATATCAATGGTCTTTTGTGCGGTTTCAATTGGACGCGTCATGTCTGGTTTGATTTCAATGTTCATTCCCATACCCAATTGAGTAACGAGAGTTGCCATTTGAGTAAAAGTAGGGATGAGCTCACCACGAAACTGTGATCCAAACCAACTGCCTGCATCTAATTGAATTAATGCAGCATAAGTATGTTCGTAAACTAAACCCGAGCCATTTGTTGTGCGAGGTAACGTATCATCATGAAAACAAATTAATTCATTGTCTTTAGTTAAACGAACATCGAACTCAACCCAATTTGCACCCAGTTTTTTAGCTTCGCGTACTGCTATTAATGTGTTTTCAGGCGCAACAGCAGAAGCACCACGATGAGCAATAAGTTTAGGCAAATTTAATTTAGTAGCGGGCATTTTTTGGCGTCCTTGGGAATGGAATGACATCACGTACATTTGATAAACCAGTGATATAACTGATTAAGCGTTCAAAACCTAAACCAAAACCTGCATGTGGTACAGTGCCATAGCGGCGCAAATCGCGATACCAGTTGTAACGTTCCTTATCGAGTTTTAATTCATCAATACGTTGATCTAATAACTCTAAACGTTCTTCACGTTGGCTTCCGCCAATAATTTCACCTACACCAGGTGCTAAAACATCCATTGCAGCAACAGTTCGACCATCATCATTTAAACGCATATAAAAACTTTTAATGTCTTTTGGATAATTCATTACGACAACAGGACGACCAACATGTTCTTCTGCTAAAAAACGTTCATGTTCAGATTGTAGATCTATTCCCCATTTAATTGGATAAACAAATTTTTTATTTGTGTTTTCCAAAATTTGAATCGCTTCACTGTAATCAATTTTTTCAAAAGGGGAATTCACAATATGTTCAAGGCGTTTAATACATTCTTTATCAATGCGTTCTGCAAAGAAATTCATTTCATCTGGACATTCATTTAAGACCGATTGAAATGCATATTTTAATAAATCTTCTGCAAGTTGAATGTCATCCATTAAATTAGCAAATGCGATTTCAGGTTCGATCATCCAAAATTCTGCTAAGTGTCTGGAAGTATTGGAATTTTCAGCACGAAATGTTGGGCCGAAGGTATAAACTTTTGATAATGCTAAACAATAACTTTCAACGTTTAATTGTCCTGATACAGTTAAATAAGTTTCGGTGCCAAAAAAATCTTCGGTGAAATTAACTTTATTTTGTTCTGTTTTTGGCAAATTCATTAAATCAAGCGTACTGACACGAAATAATTCACCTGCACCTTCGCAATCGTTGGTGGTAATGATTGGGGTATGAATCCAATAAAACCCTTTTTCATGAAAAAAGCGATGTACGGCTTGCGCAAGATGATGACGAATACGAGTCATAGCACTGATGGTATTTGTGCGCACGCGAAGATGAGCATATTCGCGTAAATATTCTAGGGTATGACGTTTAGGTGAGATTGGATAAGTATCTGGATCTTCTACCAGGCCAATCACAGTTATTTTTTGAGCGTAAATCTCAATATTTTGTTTATCGCCAGCGGATGCAACTAATTTACCTTGAACGTTAATCGAGCAACCAGTTGTTAATTTTAAAATTTCAGATTGATAATTTGGTAGTTCGTTTGACGCCACTATTTGAATCGAATCAAAACAAGAACCATCATTTAATTGAATAAAAGAAATACCCGCTTTTGAATCGCGTCGCGTACGCACCCAACCATTTACTTCTATCGCAATATTTTCAGGATGGCGTTCTTTTAATAACGATCGAATCGTTAGCTTTTGCATAAAACTACCCTCATTTTATTTTTTACACAGCGGTAAAGTTACAATTACGCGTAATCCAAGCGGTTTTAAATTCTGCAACTCGATCGTACCTTGATGCGCTTTAATGGCATCACGTGCAATAGTTAAACCTAAACCAGTACCAGATACTTTTCTCGATGAGCGTGATTGATCACAACGATAAAAAGGTTGAAACACTTTTTCGAGTTCATCTTCAGAAATACCAGGTCCTTCATCATCAATCGTAATTTCAACAAAATCATTTTTTTGTGAAGTGTGAACTTTTGCTACATTGCCATATTTAAGTGCATTGACAACTAGGTTAGTAAATACTCGTCTTAAAGTAAGTGCATCACC
This sequence comes from uncultured Gammaproteobacteria bacterium, assembly GCA_964645885.1. Taxonomy (GTDB): domain Bacteria; phylum Pseudomonadota; class Gammaproteobacteria; order CAZYCO01; family CAZYCO01; genus CAZYCO01. The sequence continues at coordinate 15,452 of CAZYCO010000038.1, read as the reverse complement.
CAAAACAGGGAAATATTTTTTTTCTCGAGAAAACTGTACGGTTTCTTCACTTTGATCAATGTCATCACAAACTGATTCAATTAAAGAATTAACATCCATTTTAGTTTTTGGATGTTTGTCATAATCACCACGAGCAAAAGTTAAAATTTCATCAATCATGAAATTCATTTCATTTAAATCTTTTACAATCGCTTGGCTGATTGCTGGATCACTAATCAAATCAGAACGTAATTTGATGCGAGTAATAGGCGTGCGTAAATCATGAGAAATAGCAGCTAACATTTGAGTTCGATCGTTTAATAATTCTTGAATACGTTGCTGCATTTTTTTCATTGCTTCAGCTGTTTCTTGAATGATCGTTGGGCCTTTGTATCGTGTTTGCAGCAAAGTCGCTTCAATATCTACACCTAAACGCTCAGCAGTTTGTCTGAAGTCACGCAATGGATCAGTAAAACGTTTTAATGACCAGACATAAAAGAAAATAATACTAGCGACTACTATTTCTAAAATAATTAAACCTAATTGTTCAAACCAAAATCCTCGACCTACAGGAATTTTCACATTTAACCACGTGTCTTTAGCAAGCATGATTGAAATACGAATCAGTTTTTTTTCATCAAAAGTTAATTTATGAATGTTATTGAAACTGGTGTTATCGGTTTGTAATGGCCATTTTGCAGTTTCGGTAATTGAAGCTTGAAAGAAAGGGCTATTAAAAGCAGATATAGCGTCATCTACTCGATCTTTAGGCGTCGTATGCGCTATATCGACAATGTCTAAAATTTTTTGAACTGCAATATCAATATTTACTTCATGTAAATTTTTGTCGTGTTCTTTTAAATATAAACCTAATGCAATGATATGCAGCAAAATAAGAAGGGGAAACAAATACAAAATAATTTGTCCAAGTGAGAAACGTTTTTTCAATTGTAGGTTCATTTGTTATTGCCGTTTGATTTGAGGTGTAAACATATAGCCGCCATTACGTACGGTTTTAATAATCGTTGGATTTTTTGGATCAGGTTCAATTTTGCGTCTTAAACGACTAACTTGAATATCGATACTGCGATCGAAAGGCATGGCTTCACGATTGCGAGTGTAATCCATTAATTGATCGCGACTTAACACTCGGCGCGGATGTTCAATAAAAGTAACGAGTAATTCATATTCGCCTGAACTTAAAGTGATTTCCATATTGTCACGGGTAAACAATCGTCTTGCGGCCATATCTAATGTCCAATCAGCAAATTCAACTACACGTGATTCTTTATCTTCTTCTGCATATTCATGCGTACGACGTAACACAGCTTTTACGCGTGCTAATAATTCACGAGGATTAAATGGTTTAGCGATATAGTCATCCGCACCTAATTCCAAACCAATAATTCGATCCGTTTCTTCACTGACCGCAGTGACCATAATGATTGGAATAGAAGTTGTTTTGCGCAGTGTGCGACATAAGGATAAGCCATCTTCGCCAGGTAACATGAGATCAAGAATAATTAAATCAACGTTATTTTTTTCTTTTTTCAAAACTCTGAACATATCAACGCCATCAGTAGCTAAACTGACACGGTAACCGTATTGCTTTAAGAAATTTCCAAGAAGCGTACGAATTTCAATATCGTCATCGACAATTAAGATATGTAAATGAGTGGACATAGGCAGCAGTTCTCCTATTTTATTTTTACCTCTTAATTGAGGTAGAAATTTGTAGGGTGGGCAAAAAACGCAAAGCGTTTGTGCCCACCTTAAGATATCGTGAAAATGGTGGGCACGTAGTCTTCGACTACTTTGCCCACCCTACAAATAAATTATTCAACAAAATTGTTTGATAAGAAACGCCATTTTCTTTTTTAATCATCACTAGATATACTCGCAGCGGTTAAGGGGTTCTTCATTTTTTCTAAGAATTAGGGAAGTAACATGAAGCTAATTATTATTCTGATGAGTTTGGGGTTAGAGCGCTATCTTGGAATCGGTGCCATTCTAAAGCGTTTTTCATGGTTTGAACGTTATATTTCATTACTGCAATCTTGGGGGAAATCTTCAAAATTATGGCAAGGTTTTTCAGGTGTTGCCTATGTCGTTCTTCCAGCCACTATTTTAGTTGCGCTTATTTATTTTATTTTAGCCGATATGTTTTACGGCACTGTTAGCATGCTGTTTGGATTTTTTGTTTTACTCTATTGCTTAGGTCCAGACGATTTACACCACGATATGCAAATGTATTTTTCTTTAGAAAAAGCGCAAGACACAAATGGCGTAAATAATTTTCTTCATAAATTTTTAGGTAGCGTGCCAGCTGATTCAAAAATGATGCATCGCGCAATTACCAATCAAATTTTTATTCAAGCAAACCATCGTTTATTTGCTGTAATTTTTTGGTTTTTAATTTTAGGACCAGTTGGTGCAGTGTTATATCGTCTAAGTAATTTGCTGGTTAATTATCTTGATACCCGTAGTGCTGAGTTTGATCATTCATTTATTCAATCATCACAAACTTGGTTAAATGTTTTAGATTGGATCCCAGCTCGTATCCTTGGTTTGTTATATGGTTTAGCGGGCAATCTTTCATCAGGTGTATTGAAGTGGATGAAGCAAGTTGTGACCGGTTTACAAAATAACAATGAAATTTTGACCTATTGTGGTTTATCAGCAATGAATGTTTCACCAGAAGATATTTCTAATGCTTCATTAGAAGAAAACCAACACGCTGTAGCTATTGTTGATCGTGTATTGATTATTACATTAGTAATCATCGCAATTTTTACTTTGGGTGCTTTAGTTTATTGATGGAGATACATTCATGAGATTGCAGGTCATGTTTCGATTGCTTGGAAGTTTGTTGTTCTTGTTGTTACTGGTTGGTTGCGAAACCACAGGCAATAAAATGCCATCTAAAAGTCATTATACTTATCAACCACCTGCTGCAGAGCGTGGAAGAATTTGTGTTAAAAGCTGTCAGCAAGAATTGAAACGTTGCGAAACACAACATAATTCCGTTAATCAAGGTTGTTTAGATCAACAACACGCGGCAGCAACTCAGCAATTTGAACTTTATAAACAGACACAGCAAGCTCAAGGTTCTGACTTAAAAGAAACCTGGCGTTCTTTCTATCATCCAGAAATGTGTCACAAAATCGATAAATCTTGTATGCAAGATTATCGTATGTGTTATCAACTTTGCGGCGGTAAAGTTGCAATGCATGAAGTGAAACGTAACGTAATAGTTTAATTAATTTAAATGGTGGGCACAGCGCTTTGCGCTTTTGCCCACCCTACAACTTATTTGAAATAATATTTTGTAGGGTGGGCAAAGAAATCGAAGATTTCGTGCCCACCATTTTTATTTTCCTAAAACACACATCGAGTAAATTCAAAACTGACATCATCATCAGTTGGAGTATATTGGCCGTCATTGTTGGCAACGATAAAAAAGCGAATGCTAACACCATAGCGACCAACACTAATTTGTGGAAAATATTGTATTTTGTCGTTCTTGACGCTGACTCGGATTAATTGAAACGGCACTTGCGGGTCAAGCGAACATTGAAAAAAGCCTTTTTGTGCAGTAATTACAGCAGGCAAACTGCTGTCTCGAGTTAAATGTAAGAAAATTTCAATGATATCGTGTATTTCCGAAAATTCTGACAACCAAGCTTTCAAAATATGAAAGCGTTTTTCATAAGTCTGATGCAACCATAATTGATAAAACGGTGTATCGAATAAACAAATTCCGCCTGGATTGTTTAAATGTAGTCTTAGATTATTTAAAAATTCATTTTCTCGTAAGTTTTGAGCGAAGCGACCGTTGTTACTATGCAGCTTATCCAAAATATATTGCAAATCTTGAATGATGCGTTGTAAGCGAAAATGATCGACATTAGGTGATTGCTCAATACGTAATAAATTATTTTGATAACGAGTAAATTCCTTTGCAAAGCGATTTCGAAGATCAGGTCGGTCTAACACATTCAGTAAATCGATAATGCTCGATAGACATGCATGACTACTATGAATATTGTTGTCATGGAGAAAAAAATCAGCTTGTTTTAACAGGTGCTCGGTACGTAAACACACGCGAGTATGTTCATTTAAAGGTTGTTCATAGATAGTATTAGACATTATTGCCATCGTTATATATTAGGTTTTAGTTAAATTTTGAAAATCCTAACATGCTTCATTTTAAGGCGCAAAACTCTAGAAATTTCTGATGTAATTTTTTTACTTCTACTAATAAGTGTTCTAAATCTTTGTCATTGCTAATGACAAAATCAGCTTTAGGAAGGCGTTCTGCTCTAGAGATTTGAGCATTTAATATTTGGTCAATCAGTAAATCATGATTTTGGTCGCGTTGTTTTAAGCGTTGTTTTTGTAATGTTTCGTCACTATCGACAACAACAATGTAATCAACCATTGCTTCACATTTTGCTTCAAATAAAAGCGGTATGACTAAAATACAATATGCGCTTTTGCTGTTATCGCTTAATGTTTTTAATTCTTGAAGAATTTGCGGATGTAATAATTTTTCTAACCAAACACGATTATCGCTATTATGGAAAATAATTTCCCTTAATTTAGCGCGCTCAACTGTTCCAAATTTTTTAAAAATTTCTGCACGAATAGCAGCATGATGTTCAACCAATTCCTTAGCAATAATATCGGCATCAAACACATCTACAGCCAAATGTTTAAACATATCGGCAACAGTTGTTTTGCCACTGGCAATGCCACCAGTTAAACCTATTTTTAATACAGTCATAAAAATAAATTCCATTGATTTTGATGCAATATAGATAACATGACTGCCATTGCACTAAAAGAGAGAAAAGGGCCGAAAGCTAAACTTTGGCAAATTTTTTTTTGTTTTAGACTTAAAAATAATGAAAAAATACATGCCAATATACTTGCGGATCCAACAATGAGAGGCAGTGCTTGCCACCCTAACCAAGCGCCAATTGCAGCAACTAATTTAAAATCGCCATAGCCCATACCTTGTCGCTTAGTGATAAAAAAGAATAGCTGATTGAATAACCATAAACTGCTATAGCCAGCTGCTGCTCCTAAAATTGAGGAAGCAGAATCAATAAAAGTATGATTTAAATTAATCAGTAACCCGCACCATAATAAAAACAAAGTTAATTGATCAGGTAATAAACCGTTATACCAATCAATTTCGCTTAGACATAATAAAATCCAGTTAAATATCAAAATTACAAGTGTTAACGCTGCTGTATGTTGATTAAGGATAGTAAAGAAATTGAAATAACAAGTTAGAAAAAGGAAAAAATAATTTTTTTTAAAACGGCATAAATCAAAAAAGTGTGTTTGATTTAACAATTGATATTCAGCTTGCCACTGTTGTTTCAAATAACAAGGTAAGTAATTAGCAAAACGATGGATGATACAATAAGAAAGCAAAGAAATTAAAATAATGATCATCATACAATACTGCCTAATTTAAAGATTGGTAAATACAGCGAAAATAATAACAACCCAACAAAGATTGAAATGATAAGCATGATGGCTGGTTCTAATAATTGTTGTAAGGTAGCTAAATAATCACTGAATTGTTGCTGATGATAGTGCGTTAAATAATTAAAAATTTGTTCTAATTCTCCAGTTTCTTCTGCGACATTAATCATTTGTATGCAAATGATCGGAAAAAATGAGCTAAGCATTAAGGCATCATATAATGAACAACCTTGTTTAAGGTTTAAAATAATATTGTTTATGATGTTTTTAAAATACACACTATCCATACTATTTCTTACTGTTGTTAAAGCATCAGTAATGCTCATGCCAGCTTCAAACAAAAGTTTTGTGCCTAGAAAAAACTGAAAAGCGTAATGATGTTGTTTTAAAGTTGAAATAATAGGTAATTTAAATGAGATTTTTTCTAGATAAGAGGTAAAACTAGAGTTTTTTAGTAATTTCAAACTCAAGCTACTTAATCCAAAAATAACGCTTACTACCAATAGAAAATGGTTTAATAAGAAATTTGAGCTTGCAATTAATAGTAAAGTAGGTAGCGGTAATTCAGCATGAAATTCTGCAAATATTTTTTGAAATTGCGGCACTACCCAAATTAACAAACCGATTAAAATCAACATCGAAACAACAAATAAAATAGTTGGGTAGCTTAAAGTTTTAATAATATTTTTTTTGATTAGCCATTTTTTTTCAATCGTCGTTGATATTTTTTCAAAAGCTTGATCAAGTTTGCCGGTTTTTTCACCAATCAATAATAATTGTAAACAAAATGGATCCAGATAATTAAAAATAATAGTTATCGATTGTCCTTGTTGTAATTTTTCAATCGATAATTGCATTAATTTTTTAATTACCAAATTGTTAGCCGTCGTTTCAATAATGTGTAATGTTTTCAATAATGAAATCTGAGCAGTTAATAAAGTTGAAAGCTGCTTAAATAATAGAACTTGCTGTTTGATTTTAAGATTTAGTTTTTGGTTTCGTTTTTGATAAATATAACGAATTTTAATGTGTTGTGCTGTTAATAAATTTCTAGCTTCAAATAACGTTTGTGCATCAATATTGCCTTTAATGACGGTGCCATTTTTTAAACCAGACCAATAAAATTTTTTGCTTGTCATGACCAAAAATCCAAATGCGTTGTTAATTCATCAAAAGAAGTGACACCAGCTAATAATTTTTCAACGCCATGTTGATGAAGTGAAAAATGATATTCAGATAATTCAAATAATGCTGTTCGACCGTCATAACCAGTTACACAATGATCACAACCTTGTGCTTCATAAATAGTTTGATTTAAATCTTGAGTATAAAATTTTTTTAGTAGGATTTTTTGTTTTGAATCGAGTTCAATTGGCTTTTTACAGATTTGACATAACGTTCTAATTAGGCGTTGCGCAATTATAAAACTTACGCTTTGTTCAATGTCGTAATTATTAACTCCTAAGTGTTTTAAACGTGAGAAAGCATCTTTAGTATGATTGGCATGTACAGTTGCTAATACTAAATGACCTGTGTTGGCAGCATGAATTGCGAGTAAAGCCGTTTCGTTGTCGCGTATTTCACCTAATAAAATAATATCTGGATCTTGGCGTAATAGAGCACGCAAAACAGTTTGAAATGTTAAACCTATTTTAGTTTGAGTTTCGATTTGTTGAATGCCAGGTAGTTGTATTTCAACTGGATCTTCGATGGTACAAATATTTTTTTGTTGTTTATTAAAATAATCGAGTAGGGCATAAAGTGTTCGTGTTTTGCCACTTCCTGTTGGGCCGCAAACTAAAATTAAGCCATATGATTTTTGTAATTTTTTAATTGTGATTTCTTGTTGCTGTTCATTCATTCCCAAATCAAACAATTGCATATTAACTTGCGGCAATAAACGTATCACTATTTTTTCACCCAAAATGGTATTGAGCGTGCTGACACGACAATCAAAAAAAATCCTGTCATCGAAAAAAAATCTAAAATGACCATCCTGAGGTAAACGTTTTTCAGCAATATCCATATTTGCTAATACTTTGATACGAGCAAAAAGGGCGTGACTATGATGAATTGCAATCTCTTTCGTTTTATACAATACACCATCAATACGAAAACGAATTTGTATAGTATTTGTAGTTGGTTCAATGTGAATGTCAGAAGCGCGTTTAGTAAATCCTAAACGTAATAATTCATCTAAAAAAGTTTGCATTTTATTTTCGCTTATCTTTTTTAATTTTTATAAAGCGTAGAACAGAAAATAAATCTTGCAAAAAATTTGCAAAAAAAAATTTATGTTCTAGTTTGATTGAAAAGTAAATTTAAAAAGTGAGGAAATAATATGGTTACATCAAAAGGATTTACCTTGATTGAATTAATGATGGTAGTTGCAATTCTTGCAGTGTTAGCAGCACTTGCAATTCCAACTTATAAAGATTATCTGGTTCGTGCACGCATATCAGAAGGTATCGAAATGGCAACTGCTGCTAAAACTGCTGTTGCTGAAATGCGAATGACTGAAGGCGCGTTTCCAAATAACAATCAAGAAGCTGGATTACCTCAAACAATTTCAAGTCAGTACGTTGCATCATTAAACATTGTTGCGAATGGTATAATTGAAATTACCTTTAATGCTGAAAAAGTTGGACTATCAGCAACTGAAAACGTTTTGCAATTTCAACCGCGTCTCGAAAATGAAATGTTGAACTGGGATTGCACTGGCGGAACATTATTACCGCAATATCGACCAGGGGTGTGTAGGAGACAGGCATAAAGCTGTCAATATAGTGTTTCTTTTTACAAAAGGCATCATCACATAAGCGATTTCTATAACAACAATCTCTCCGTTCCGTTCGCCTCTCCCGCAAGGGGAGAGGCGAACGGAAAGCTTGAATGATGTATAGGTTTTTTTTCTAAGAGTGAGGAGACGGAAAAGTGCATCTATATAGATTTCGAATTAACAATACAAATCTCTTTCAACGCATCAACCCATCTTTCGTTATTATTCAAACAAGGAATAGTAATAAATAATTCACCACCTAACTCATGCCATTGTTCTTTAGCGCGCATACCTATTTCTTCTATTGTTTCTAAGCAATCGCTAACAAAAGATGGGCAAACAATTGCGATTCGTTTTATGCCTTGTTGTGCCAATTCAGGAAGAACAACATCGGTGTAAGGTTTAATCCATTCTGTACGGCCAAGGCGCGATTGAAAGGTTGTGACATATTGTTCAGTTGATAAACTAAGTTGTGCTGCAATTAATTCTGATGTTGTGAAACATTGTTTTTGATAGTTAAAACGATCGGGATCATTTTTGATTTGTCTTACAGGTAAGCCGTGATAACTAAAAATAAGTTTTTCGATATTTTTATCTTTAATTTGTTCACGAATAATTTCAGCATATGCTGCAATAAAATGTGGATCATTGAAAAAATCATTACGAATTTCGATAGCAGGAAAATTTTTATACGATTTTAAGATCGATAACACTTTTTCAATCACTGAGCCGGTAGCAGCAGATGAATACTGTGGAAATAATGGAACCACAATTAAACGAGTAACTGTTTGCGCTTGTAATTGATCTAACACACTTTTGATACTTGGATTACCGTAGCGCATTGCAAGCGCAACCGTATAATTTAGTCCTAATTTATTTTGTAAAGCTTGCTGTAATTGTCGGCTATTCAATAACAAAGGTGAACCTGTGGTTTGCCAAACTGAAGCATATGCTTCTGCTGATTGTTTAGGCCTAAAAGGTAAAATAAAAATATTTACTAATATCCAACGTACAAGTGCTGGTAAATCAATCACTCTTGGATCAGATAAAAATTCTTTTAAAAATTTACGTACAGCTTTTGTAGTTGGTGCATCTGGTGTACCTAAATTAATTAACAAAATTGCAGTTTTTTCAGTCATGATAAATTTTTAAACCCACCAAGCAAGAATAGCCATTAATAATACGCCTAAACCTAAAGAATTAATTTGAGTTAGTTTAGAAACAGTACCCATATGATCATGAATATCAACATGATTCAATGTTGCAATGTATAAAAATGTTCCTGCAGCAATCGCCTGAAAAATCGCTGCAACAAAATGTCCAGTATCAGCGTATAAAAAATCTTGAATAGCTGTACCTAGGAAAATACCAATTGGTGTCATCAAACAATAGAGCAACATAATATGGTAAGTGGTACGTTCGCTTAATGTGCTTTGGCCAAGATTAATACCTAATGCAAATGCTTCAGCAGTTTTATGTGCAGTAATGGCAATAAAAATAATGATGACGCTAGCTAATCCTTGTTCTACACCCAAAGTTGCGCCGAGAATAATTGAATGAATTGATAATAAAACAGTTAATACATAGCTAGAGATGTTGTTTCTAAAGTGATGATTTAAATGTAAAACTTGAGATAGTCCTTGTTCTACGAATTGCAAACAATAAATACTAAATGCACAAATAGTAGTTGCAATTGGAAAATCTAAATTTGGATAGATTGTACGAAATCTTTCTTCAGCATCGGGCAACATATGAATTAAGCCACCACCAAAAAAAATCCCGCGTGAAAAATATTCACCACAAAAAACAATTCGTCTTGATCGCCTGGACGATATTTTGTGTAGTAGAGCTAATACACCTCCTAGCAAAGCGACAAAAAAGATTGCAAAACCGAGTAGGCTTTTAAAAGCAAAATTAGACATCAAACGCGTTCCTTTTGAGAAAGCATTGTTAAAATACGGCGAGTAATTGAAAATTGATCACCGAATAATTCTTTAGCTTGTTGCCGCATAACTTGAGCGTGATTATTAAAGTAATCCTCTAATTTTTGACGTGAACTAACGAAATAATGAACAATTATTTCATTAGTTTGTTCTTCAGTGTAAATAAATGATTGTTCAAAACCATCTATTTCTAGCATATGTTCAACATGAAGCTGTAACCAATCTAAGTACGCATCATAAATATCATCAGCGACTTTAATATTTACTTCGTATAATACGCTCATCGACTAACACTCAATGACATTAACAGCTAAGCCGCCTAGCGATGTTTCTTTATAGATAGACATCATGTCTTTACCAGTTTGTTTCATGGTCTTAATGACTTTATCTAGAGAAACTTTATGTGTGCCATCACCCATTAACGCTAAACGCGCGGCATTAACAGCTTTTACTGATCCCATTGCATTCCGTTCAATACATGGAATTTGTACTAAACCTTTAATTGGATCGCAGGTCATACCTAAATGATGTTCCATTGCAATTTCTGCAGCATTTTCAATTTGTTCCGTTGTACCGCCTAGTGTTGCAGCAAGTCCTGCTGCTGCCATTGAGGCAGCTACACCAACTTCACCTTGGCATCCCACTTCAGCACCAGAAATGGAAGCACCTTTTTTATATAAAATCCCAATTGCGCCAGCAGTTAATAAAAACGTACTAATAGGTTCAATTGGTGTTTTATGAAAACGTTTCACATATTCTAAAACTGCAGGAATGATGCCGGCTGCACCATTAGTAGGTGCAGTAACAACACGACCACCTGCTGCATTTTCTTCGTTTACTGCAATAGCAAATACATTTAGCCAATTCATAATATCGCTTTCTTCAAATACCGAAGGGATGCCTTTGCCATCTTTTTGTAATTTCTGGAATAAATTAGCAGCTCTTCGTTTAACGTTTAATCCACCTGGTAAGATACCTTCGGTTAAGCAGCCTTTTTCAATACAAGCAGCCATTACATTTGCAATGCGTAATAAATCAGCATGCATTTGCTCTTCGCTGCGCCAAGTTTTTTCATTTTCAATCATTAATTGCGCGATAGTTAAATTATGTTGATTACACAGATTTAATAGTTCTTCTGCTGTTTCAAAAGGATAAGGTAGGGTAGTTTGATTTTTTGGCGCGTCTTGTTGAATATCTTTTTCAGTCAAAATAAATCCACCGCCAATTGAATAGTAGATTTCACTAAAGAGTAATTGATTACTGTCATCATATGCACTGTAACGCATACCGTTACTATGATGCGGTAGTAATTCTTTAACGTGAAATAATAAGTGCTTATCAAAATCAAATTTAATTTGATGTTTACCTAATAACATTAATTCTTTTTGCGCGATGATTTCTTGCATCCGTGGCACCATTTGATCTGGATCCACACTTTCAGGATCTTTGCCTTCGAGTCCATTCAAAATAGCTTTGTTGGTACCATGTCCATCGCCTGTTAAAGCAAGTGAACCATAGAGATCAGTAATGATGTAATTTGTTTTAGCTAGTAACTGTTGTTGTTCTAATTGTTTTGCAAAAGCTTTAGCTGCACGCATAGGGCCTACAGTATGAGAACTAGAAGGGCCAACACCGATTGAAAATAACTCGAAAACACTAATGGTCATGGAAGTTCCTAAATATTGTTTTTTTGAAAAAGTAATTTGTTAAAGTTTAACAAAGAAAATTCATTCCAAACTAGTTTTTTAAATTTTAATTGTGCAGAATGCTTGGCAATTGGATGAAAGTTTCATCCGAGATCACATAGCCATTTACCTTTCCTTTAGGAGCATTCGATGAAACTACGAATTTTGTTTTTGGCTTTCTTAGGGCTTTCGTCAATTGATGCCCTTGCAGCCACGGATACGAAATCGGCGACAACAACAACTACTACAAAAACCCCTACAATTACAGCCCCTAATCAAACAACAACAAAAAGTACAACTACTCCATCATCAACTATTAGTTCTGAGCGCGACAAGGTTAGCTATACCATCGGTGTCGATTTAGGCAAAAATTTCAAGCAACGCAATGTCGATATTAATCCAGATATGGTAATGAGAGGGATTAACGACGCCTTAAATGACAAGCCATTACAAATGTCTCAACAAGAAATGCAACAAACATTACAGACATTCCAAAAACAATTACGTAAGAGTCGTGAGGAAGCAATGCAACAACTCGCTGAAAAAAATAAACAAGCAGCTGATACCTTTTTTAGTGATAACAAAGGTAAAAAAGATGTAGTGACTTTACCAAGTGGTTTGCAATACAAAGTGGTCACGCAAGGAACAGGTGCTAAACCATCTATGTCAGATATCGTCACAGTTGAATATACCGGTAAATTATTAAACGGTACGGTATTTGATAGCACAGATAAAATGGGTAAACCGGTTAGTTTTAGAGTGTCAGATGTGATTCCTGGTTGGAGCGAAGTACTGCAATTAATGAGTTCTGGTTCAACTTGGGAAGTTTATATTCCAGCTAATCTTGCTTATGGTGAACAAGGTATTGGCGGTTTAATAGGACCAAATGAAGCACTTATTTTTAGCATTCATTTAATCGATGTTAAGAAAGGTGATCAGGCTGCAACACAGCCTGGCTCAGCCATGCCCACGTTAAGTGAGAAAAAATAATAACGAATTTCAAAAATATATTTCCTTTCCCTAAAGTAGAGGTCGACAACGCGAAGCGTTATCGGCCTCTATCGCTGGAGAGGCAAAATGAACTTTTAAATAAGAGTTTTTCTAATGCCAACACCTGCAACACAAATCGAAATTGAGACGCGTGATCAAAAACATTCTTTAGGTTTTTGGATGTTAACTGCCTTAGTGGCAGGAAATATGATTGGTTCAGGTATTTTTCTTTTACCACCTGCACTTGCAAATTACGGTATGTACGGCACAGCAGGATGGTTTGTAACTGCGACTGGTGCACTTATTTTAGGTTTGGTTTTTGCAAGATTAAGTCAGGTTACACCAAGAGTAGGTGGGCCATATGCTTTTTGTCGTGATGCATTTGGTGATTTTGCAGGTTCTATGGTTGCTTATAATTATTGGATCGCGCAATGGGTTGGTAATGCCGCAATTGCAGTTGCATTTGTAGGTTATATGGCTGTCTTCTTTCCAGTACTAATTAGTACATCTCTAAGTAAATTTATTGCTGCAGTTTGTGCGGTTTGGTTTTTGACCATCATTAATATTTTAGGTGTAAGACATGCTGGTTTTGTGCAATTACTCACAACTGTTTTAAAGCTCATGCCTTTAGTTGTAGTAGGAACTGTTGGTTACTTCTATATAGATATAAAAAATTTAACGGCACCTAATATTAGTGGCCAAAGTGGCATGACTGCTTTATCAAGCGCAGCTACATTAACACTATGGGCATTTATAGGACTTGAATCAGCGACTGTGCCGGCATCAGAAGTAAATAACCCAAAACGAAATATTCCATTAGCGACAATTGTTGGTGTGGTTGCAACAGCAGTTGTTTATATTGCAAGTTCAGTTGCTGTAATTGGTATTGTTCCTACAGCCGATTTATTGCATTCCAATGCGCCATATGCTGATGCTGCAAAAATAATGTTTGGTACGATTGGGCAATGGTTAATTGCTGCAGGTGCTGCAATTTCAGCATTTGGGACATTAAATGGTTGGATTTTATTACAAGCACGCGTGCCATATGCTGCTTCACTAGATGGTTTATTCCCAAAAGTATTTTCAAAATTATCACCGATGAAAACACCGTATGTGAGTTTAATCGTATCTTCATCCTGTACAACTTTATTGCTGCTTTTAACATTAGGCAAAAATTTAATGGCACAATTTGAATTTGTGACACTGTTAGCAGTATTTTCAAATTTAATTCCTTATCTTTTTTCGAGCATGGCAATACTCATTTTATATTTCAAACATCGAGCGCATTTCGGCAAGCAATTGTTTGCAAGTATTTTAATTTTAGGAATACTAGGTTTCCTCTATAGTTTTTGGGCGTTCTATGGCGCCGGCAAAGAAATTGTTTTTTATGGTGCGTTATTATTTTTTACCGGTGTACCTGTTTATGTTTGGAATTGGATTGCGAGTAAAAGAGTTTAAGGAATTTTTTTCCTTCTACCGCTTGCTGGAGAAGGTGGCCGCAGGCCGTATGAAGGTTCCTTTAGTTATTTTAATTTTCTGTTCAGCAGTTGCTAGTATTGCAACTGCTGCGGCTCCTACTGAATCAGTTTCTCATCAAGAATTAGTATTAGAACAACAACGCCTTGCAGTTTTAAATCAAAGTAACTTATTGCGCCAAATACGAGTTAATCATTTAAAAGAACGTATTCAAATTATTAAAAATACTGAAGAAACCATTACCTCACAACAACTTCGGCGCGTGAAAATGGATTTGACCATCGTTAAAAATGATTTAGTAACAGCTAAATCCGAATTAAATAGTGCCAATAAAAATTTAAAAATTACTCAAGCGAATTTGAAAAAATTAGAAGAGCGATTAAATGAGTCTAAAATTGCGCCAACAGAAACCAATAAAATAGCTAACCCCGAAACAATTAATTTAACAGTCGATGTCGAATATCAAACTAATCTCATCAAACTCAAACAAGAAGAAATTCGAGAACTTAACCGAGCAGTAACGTTATTAACTACTTTAGTTGAATTGGAAACTTATTTATTAGACGAATTAGAAGAGCAGTATCAAAAGCAAAAGCGTGAAGCACGTGCAAAAACATTGTTGCAAGTGACACAACAAGTTCAAGCTGAGCAGCAAGCACTATTAAATCAGTTAACAGTATTGAATCAGCAAGCGCAAGAATATGAAGTTAAAAATCAAAGTAGTTTTTCGCAAGCAATTGAAACAAATTTGCAAATATTTCAACTACAACAACAAATCGATTATAGCCAGTTAAAGCTAAAAATTGCTGAAGCAACTAATCGTATGGATATGCTACTGAGTGATACCAGTCCTTCTTCATTTAATGAATTGTCAGCAAAAAATCGCTATACCAGCAACATTTTGGCAGATTTAATTAATCTAAAGTATTTTATTAATAAAAAAATATTTTTAATCAATGAGCGAAAAATTATTGAAAAAGAAAGTCATGTGCAAGGTGTAACAGATGTCGAGCAACTACAAGATCATCAACAAATTTTGAATCAACTACTTGCAGATTATACAAAATTAGTTTACGAAAATACACCATTTAAGAAATCACA
>CAZYCO010000037.1:17585-18245 GCA_964645885.1 uncultured Gammaproteobacteria bacterium | reverse complement strand
CACGACCATTTCAATATATTGATGTTTTTGATTTGGTTTACATGCATGATAAACCGTAGCGCTATGTGAAAAATTTCCATCAGGCGGAATAACTGGCACAAAATGCGCATCGTAGTTTTTATAGTTACCTTTTCCAAATAATCGATCACCATGAACGGTAGGATAAGCGGAATAAAAAGAAATCCAGGTCATTACAACCGTACCATCTTGGCTATACACTCGATCTGAATATTCGGGGTCATTAGTAAAATAAAATCCTTTACCAAAAAAACCACCATCTGTTGTCGCTAAATTTGCATAACCTGATCTAGCTATTTTTTTAACATTTGCAAAATATGGCGTGCCATGCCACATCGGTAATAGTTTTACATTTGGATAGGTTGAATCAGTATGCGGTCTTGCTAAATCTTCAACCATTGCATTTACACTTTGAC
Organism: uncultured Gammaproteobacteria bacterium; assembly: GCA_964645885.1. Lineage (GTDB taxonomy): Bacteria > Pseudomonadota > Gammaproteobacteria > CAZYCO01 > CAZYCO01 > CAZYCO01. The sequence continues at coordinate 17,811 of CAZYCO010000037.1, read as the reverse complement.
GCCATTCTGCTTGTTCTTCTGTGTGCCATGTTGGTGCAAATGCAGTTTCTCCATGACGTTCTTGCAACAAACTTAATTGTACTTCAAATCCACGATTTAACTGTTTGTTATAAATGACACTAATGGATTTAATATCTTTTCCTGGAACTGGATGTTGATTGTAATAACGAAGCGCTTTATCAAAATCTTTTTGGGATGCTTTAAACACTAATTCATTATTGTGAAG
>CAZYCO010000037.1:0-17508 GCA_964645885.1 uncultured Gammaproteobacteria bacterium | reverse complement strand
CAATCACTTTCTGATTAATATTTATGGTTGCAGCTCTTAATGATCTTCTTGCAGCTGGCTTATTTGCCAAACTAATTGGATTACTGTTGTTATTGGTAGGCGGAACATAATTATAAAAGGTTTGATTGCTATTGTTGTTAGTTGAAGAAAATGATGGTTCTTCTATCGGTGTAAATGATTGTGAAAATGCAACCGTGTTAGGAACCATAAATGATGAATTTTCTGCAACTGCATTACTCGAAAAATCACTTGTATTACCGATGCTATTAATAGGCGGAATAAAATTATCTAAGGTTTGATTAACTGAAGAATAAAATGTGACTTCTTCCATAGGTGTAACTGGTTGTGAAAATGCAACCGTGCTAGGAATCATGAATGATGAATTTTCTGCAACTGCATTACTCGAAAAATCACTTGTATTACCGATACTATTAATAGGCGGAACATAATTATAAAAGGTTTGATTGTTATTGTTGTTATCTAATGACGTATCGGTAGTTTGATTTGCTGTTGCTGTTAATGCCGGAACAGTTTGCAGAGTATTATTATTGTTAACTGAATTTGTTGGCAAACTAGTTGAACTATTTTGGTTATTAGATAGTTTATTTACAGGTTTATTTTTATTGAGTGCTGCTTCGGTCAGATATTTTTTAACCTCTTTAAGCGACTCGTTATTCATATCAGGTCGAAGTTCAATATAATCAGCAGCAGTTTTACCATAGTGATCTTTTGCACTAGGATCAGCGCCATATTCCTCAACTAGAATTTTAATGGTATCAAAAGTTAAATAATGAGCACCAGCATGCAAAATACTATGTTCATGGGTTCCATTACCATTAAAAGCAGAATATTTATTTACATCAGCTTTATGTTTTTGTATCAAGTGCATCATTATGGCAGTAACTTGTTTTCGAAGTTCTTCAACTTGCTTTTCGTTATACGGCTCTCGCTTAGGATCATAGCTTTTATGATGATGAGTTAGCGTAATACCACATAATACGCAAAATATTAAAGGCGTAGTTTTATAAGGAGCGCCACTATTTACATCTGCACCCTCACTAATTGCTTGATCAATTAAATTAAAATCAAGTTTATAAACAGCATAAAGTAAAGGCGGCAGCAGCAATTTTAACATCTCATCATCTTTGGCAAAAAAGTAATTAAAAGCAAACTCATTGCCCCAGTAACCACTAGGTATAGAAAGATCGGCTCCTGCTTCTGTTACCAAATAGCGAATGATATTAGTGAGTAAAGTATGGTAATAATCCGAGTTCAGACGCTGACATGCTAGAAGCAATGGAGTTGCTTTAGTTGATTCTTCTATTTCATTTACATCAAATCCCATTTTTACTAGCTTTTTTATTTTTTCCAGCAGGTCGTAGGGATTTTTTCTAATGGCATCATGTATTGGATATTTTGAATCAAAAATTCTGACGAGTACTTCCATGGTATATCTCTCAAGTGTTGAATATTGTTATTTTAATTAACCTTCGGACGATCATTTTCTTTTTATACTAGTTTAATCGATGCTAGGTACACTTTTAATTATGAGTACAAATTAATAAATAAATACTGACAATTTATATGCATTAAATATTGTCATTTTCATTCCAAGCGAATTGAACTACACGGATTTCGCAACTTTCTCATTAAATACAACGCGACCATTATCAGCGTTATAAACACCGCCAATAATTCCAACTTTTTTTTGTTTAATCAGCGTATTAATAATAGGACTTCTTTGCAAAATATTATTAATTACTAAATCAACGTTGATGTGGGTAACGGTATTCATAAAATCTAGATCTGTTTTATTTTGATTTGGATTATTCTGTTTAACTATGTCGATGGCAGGTTCAATTTTTTTAAGTAATCCCGATAAATGTCCTAATTTAACATCACTACACGCGCCTTGAATTGCACCGCATTTAGTATGACCTAACACCGCGATTAATTTAGAACCTGCTATTTTACAAGCAAACTCCATACTGCCTAATACATCGTTATTTAAAATATTGCCTGCAATTCTAATGCTAAAAATATCACCCAAACCTTGATCAAAAATTAATTCCGCTGATGTGCGTGAATCAATGCAACTCAAAATAACTGCAAAAGGATATTGTCCTTCCGATGTTTCGTTTACTTGCTGTAATAAATCTCTGTTAATTTTAAGATTATTTACAAAGCGTTTGTTGCCTTCTTTTAGCAAATTAATTGCATCTTTAGGCGTTAATCGCTGTTGTGCTTCCTTAGTTAGCGTCCACATAATTACTTCCTATACATTGCACATTAATCTTTTTACTCTTCGCACTATCAATAAAATTTTGTATTGCTTCTAATACATCTTGATCGATTACTTTTGAGCGAGAAAAATCAATAATGATCTGAGAACCATCCGGTATATTGCCAAATTCTCTTAAAATACTGCCCTTATGAAGAAAAGATACTTCTTCCGCTAATGTTAAATGTATTTTCTTTTGTTCATCTTCTTCGTAATGAAAAATTTCATGCGAATTTTTATAGTGGTTTCTTAATATAATAAAAATAGCGAGTGTCATACCAATCGCTATACCCACTAATAAATCCCAAAAAATAATTCCTAAAATAGTCGTGATAAAAGGTACGAATTGTTCCCAACCTAAACGATACATCCGAACAAAAAGCTTAGGCTCTGCTAATTTATAACCAACCACAAATAAAATTGCTGCGAGCGTTGCAAGTGGAATCATGTTTAATAATGTTGGGATGGTGGTGACGCAAAGTAACAAAAGGAATCCGTGAAAAATCGCAGAGACTTTTGTTTTCGCACCAAATGTAATGTTGGCACTGCTTCGAACAATTACTTGCGTAATCGGTAAACCACCAATTAAACCACACAAAATATTTCCCAAGCCTTGCGCCTTCAATTCTCGATCAGTAGGCGTAACATGTTTTTTAGAATCTAATTTATCAGTTGCTTCTACGCATAATAATGTTTCCAAACTTGCAATAAGCGCGATCACAATAGCGATTTTATAAATTTGAGGATTTGTAATTTGAGAAAAATCTGGAAAATAAAATTGATTTAAGAAATCGGTAGTAGAAGACGGAACTGGAATATTAACTAATTCATTTTGCGCTAACACAAAAGGCAAAGAGCCTTTGCTTGCAAGCCAGGTTGCTAAAATACCAAGAAAAACAACGACAATAGGTCCTTGCAAAATACGACAAATTTTATAACGCGCGCCTAGAAACTTATCATATAAAACTAGAATGAGGAGCGAGCCTATAGTAATGACCGTAGGCCCTAAATGTATTGCATGTAAAAAATTTTGGAACGGCGTAAAAAGATTAGCCGTACCTTCATCAACCATAATACCTTTGGTTTCGCCATTTAAACCTAAAGCCAAAGGTAATTGTTTTAAGATGATAATAATACCAATGCCGGCCAACATGCCTTTAATAACAGAAGATGGAAAGTAATAAGCAATAATACCGCCACCTAACATGCCAGCTATGATCTGTAATACGCCAGCAAGTACAACTGCCAATAAAAACGCTTCCCAAGAATTTCCAAGCAACACTAAAGAACTTAAAACCAATGCCGACAAACCTGCAGCAGGACCACTGACACCTAATCTTGAACCACTTGCTAATCCAACTACTACACCACCAATAATTCCAGAGATAAATCCTGAAAATAAAGGTGCGCCAGAGGCAAGCGCTATTCCTAAACAGAGAGGAACAGCAACAAAAAATACAACAAAGCTAGCGGGAATATCGTATTTTAGATTTTCCAAGTATCCATTACTGTTCATAAGCAATTAATCCTTCAATAAAATTTTGACGATTTATTTTCATCCACTAAATCGATACTTCATTTAACAAAACTGCAATTGTTCCAATTGAACTAACAATAAATCAACCCTTATGGTTTTTAGCAATCATTCATTTCAATAATTTTTAATTTAATAGAACAAAGATGGCTCTAAAAATGAGCATGCTCTCATATCAGTCTCTGATTGCAAAAGTAAAATAAACAACAAATTTATTATTAAAACAATTGGTGAATAAAATGTTTAGTCTATCCGCTTGTCTGAATACTGCTCAAAAACTCATGGAGCAAAATGAGTTTTTAGAAGCAGCGCAATATTATGAACAAGCTTTGCAATTCACCCCAAATGATGGACATACACGATTGAAATGTGCCGTTGCATTTAAACGAGCTGGCCAATATCAAAACGCGATTAAACATTATCAACATGTGGTAACGCTTAATCCAAATACGCCTAATATTTTTAATTTGATTGGTGAGATGTATCGCGCATTACAAGACTATAAACAAGCTAAGATTTATTTCGATAAACAAAAAGATCAAAACCAAATAGTACGTTTAGCATTACGTCAAAGTGATTTAAATTCTATGTATCAAAAAGGTTTGGCTCACTTCGAATGTAAAGAATTAGAAGAGGCTAAAAAATGTTTTGAGAATGTTTTAGAACAAGATTGTAATCATTTTGATACTTTATTTGATTTGGCCAGACTACATTCTTGCCAAGAAAATTATGAAGCTACAATTAATTATTATGATCGAGCACTTAAGCAACAACCTAAGAATATTGCAGTACTGAATAACGCTGGCAGCATTTTTTATAACAAAGAATTATATCAAGCTGCTTTAGAATGTTTCGATTTAGCACTAGAAAATATGGGTGTAGATGATGAGCGTTATTTAGCTGTATTAATGAACAAAGCTCGAACGCTCAAAAAATTAGAAAAAGAAAGTGAAGGAGTTTCTATTCTTTATCAACTCGCTCAACATTTTGAGCAACAAAACAATAGTGCGCTTGCTCTAAATTGTTACAACCAACTACACACCCTTTTTCCTCTACATCGTGATAGTTGGATGGCTAAAATAAAATTATTTTACAATTCAAAAAATGTTGCGAAAGCAAAAGAATGTTTAGAAATTATGTTGAACCAAAACCCAAGCGATCGCTTCGCACTTAATAATTTAGCTTACCTTTACCGCACTGAAAAAGAATTTGATAAAGCTATGAGCTTACATAAGAAAATTCATCAAGCGAAATTACAAAATGAGAAAACTGAATTCGAGTATGGTTTGTTATTAGTGGCTCAAAAAAAATATGACAAAGCTATTCGCTGTTTTTCTCATATGCGACATGAGTATCCTGAGCATTTAGTTGTATTAGAAGAAATGGCTTCAATTTTTGTAGTACAAAAACAAGCACAAGAAGCTTTCAATTGTTATGAAGAAATTCATAAATTGAGCAAAGATCCTGTCATGCGAGCAAGAGCTTATTGTCAACAAGGAAAGCTTTATAAACGACCAGAAGCTACAGCAGAAGCCAAATGCTGTTTTGAACAAGCTATTCAATTTAATCCTAATTATGGTGAAGCTTATTACGCTTTAGGAATGGTTCACTTTGAAAATGACAAAATGCCGCAAGCTTACGAATATATTTTTAAAGCTGTAGAATATGGTTACCGGAATATAGACGCGAGTATTTTTTCTCAAATTATGGTTTCTTCCGTTAATGCAATTACTGCGGCTAAAACTCAACAATCTAAACCTGCAACCACATCTACAGCCAATACATCAAATAACAATAATAACGCTAGCAATCAAAATATAATTCCACAATCAAATCAAAAATCACAACGTGCAAAAAAAACCTTAGTAATTCAACAAATTCCAACCGAATCTTTAGCAACAATTCTGTATGACCAGCCAGCACTACCAAAAGTAGAAGCACCACAATCATCTTCAGATAAAAATGAAAATAATCAATCGGTTAACTTAGAATTAAGAAAATCGCTATGAAATCTAGAACTTATTTCTGCTTCATCTATTTTCCCTTTGGTCGCCATTCTTTTTGCGAATCGTTTTTATCTAAAACATCTGAGTTTGTTCTAGACTGATTATTATTGTTATTTTTTGACTGTGGTTGTGAAGCGTGTTGTGCATACATTCTATTTCGATTATTACTTTGACTATGCGTTGTGTTCGATTGCTGATTAGTTGTTGAATAAGTGTTGGTTGGTTTTTTAACTGCTGTATTAGATGAGTGGCTTTGTTGCGGTTGTGCTATACGAGATGGTTGTGAAATAGGTGCTGGATAATAAGCCCTAGATGGTTGTGGTACAGAATTATTTTGCAAATTTCTATTAATTGCCTGATATGTGTTTTGTGGGCTTGCTTTTTGTTGCACGCTAGATTGAACTTGTAATCTTGGCGTTGTAACAACTGGCGTTACATTAGTGATATTATTATTGTTGTTATCATCTAAATTATTGTTTAACAAATTATCAAATGATTTAAGTCTTTCATCTAACTTTTGCTTGATGACATTCTTACGAAATTCCTGCCACAACTGATGTTGAAGAAAATTAAGTTCATATTTTTTTGAATCATAAACAGCTACTAATTCAAAATCTTTACCAAGGATTATTTCAAACCAATGAATAATAATCTCTAATTCTTTCCATCTTGTTGGAGTTAGTGATCTTAACTCCCAACCATAATGCAAAGGATTAAAAGTACCTCGGATATGATAATCATCTCTTATTTGACTAAACGATCCTGTATGACACATTGGATGTAATCCACCCCAGTGATCTTTTTTTTCTTCTTCATTGTCTTCATCAAAATTATTGTTATCCCATAATGCGTTTTGCCATGTGTAATGTACTTTTCCATATGGCGTATTAACAGAAGTTCCTGCTTCTATAAAATCCATGATGATTAAGCTACTTATTATAGTAGTTGGATTTCTACTGACTTCAGATAAAAACCAAGCGGCTGTTAAAAGCGCCATTTCTTTACAAATGTGTTCTGAACCTGCGCCTCTTAATAAACAACGCATTTCTTCAACGAATTGCGCACCATCTTCTGGTTGAAATTTAGAAGCTAATTCACGACGTAGTTTTGGATAAGACGGCCCACCTCTGTCTTCTATATCATTCTCAAAATACAGTCGTATTTTTTCACTATATAATCTGCTTGCATTATTTCTGCGTTCTGATTCATTTAATTTTCTGTTGATCCATTTTCGAAGATTTTCGACATCTTGATCAGAACACTTATCACTAGCACTCGTTAGAGATTCAGAATCAACACCCACATCAATGCCTTTAGAACGAGCAATAATTTTTTCAATATTGAACCGTTCTTCTAATTTCGAATAAAAAATTCCACCGCCTGCGTAGCGTTTCCCAGGAGAAACAACTGATACCACATATCCACTTAAATTATAAAAAATTAAATGTGATGGCGTAGGTAAAATCCGAAGAAGATCTTTGGCTTTTGTTAATATACTTGCTAAATAGGAGTTATATTCTTTTTTAATCTTTTTATATTCATCTTGATATTTTTCGAGAATTTTAGATAGTTTTTCTTTGCTATTCTCTTCAATTAAATCTATTAACTTACTGTATTTGTTTATCTTAGAATTTAACTTTTGTTTTTGATTATTTTTACTTGAATCCAATGCACTTATTTCCTTACGCGCCGCTCTGCAAATTCCTTTAAATTTACTAATTGCAAAGGTCCTAAAATTAACTACGCCCAGCTCGTTAATCAAAACATTTAATTCATCTTCAAATTTCACATGTTTAGTAAAAAACGTATCTTTTTGTTCAATACTCATTGCTTCTATTAACCATTGTTCAGGCTTAGGTGGAATTTGACGTCTTTCAATTGGAAAATCTTCAGTGTTTGATGAACGAGTGATTTTAGTTAAATTGCTAATAGTTGATTTTTTTGCATGGATGTAATCTAAAATATATTTCATTATGTCTTCTGCAGGGACAATTACCTCTACATCCTTGTATTTAAATTTCATTGCTCGCGGAATAGTATTTGGTATTGGCATAGCATCCTGTCCTTTAGCTTAAATTTGAATAGTTCTGTGTATATACTTAACAAAGTTCAATCTTAATGTCTTTATGATGAGGAAAATTTATGAGTGGATGGATTACATTATTACTAGCAGGTTGTGCTGAAATTGGTTTTACAACTTGTATGAAATTATCAAATGAATTTACCAATTTAAAATATGTTGTTGGCTTTGCTATTTTCGCGATTTTAAGTTTCTGGTTATTAAATAAATCACTTACTCAAATTCCACTAGGAACTGCTTATGCAGTATGGACTGGCATTGGTGCATTCGGCACAGCGTTAATTGGTATTATGTTTTTTCATGATCCTGCATCATTAACAAGAATGTTCTTTTTATCTTTATTAATTGGTTCTATTGTGGCACTCAAGTTTTTTTGATCTAACTTGAAGATAAGTTAATTAATGATGGTAATAAAAAAGAAAAAATTCGCCTACACTCACAACAATTTCTAACGTAATTAAAGTAATAATGATCCACTCTAAAAAAGCAGTGTGACGGTATTCTAATGAATGGCCTAACATATCAAACAATTCATGAATAACAGCTAAACGTTTATTCAATACTTCTACGCGCGGTACTAAATCTAAATTGTTAATGGTCATTTTATAAAATGGTTCGAGTTCATCGTAATTCCAAAAAAATTCTGGGGTATCTAAAATATCGGTATGTAAATTCACTGAACTTCTTACGATAAATAATTCGCCACGCAATTTTGAAATTTCACGACGTGATAATGGAATTCTTCCAGTTGCAGCTAATTTTTCTGGTAATTGATAAGTTTTACTAATTGTTTGCTGAATTGAAATTTCAAAGGTTGTTAATTTTACTGCTTGAGCAAGACCATGAGAAATAGCAATTTTTTTAAAGATATCTTGATCAGGTAAGACAATTGTTCCAGCAAAAATTTTTGCATTCTCACCATAACAAAATAAATGGCGTTCGATTTCTGGCGTTGAATGACTATTGATTTCAAACTGCTTAAATTGCTGTAGAAAATCTTGTTCTTGTTGTTTTGATAATCCCCAAAAAACAATTACGCCATATTGAAAGCAACAGATATGTGCATCTGTTCCAAATTTAATTAATGGAAGATAGAACATCGTGTTGAATATTTTAGGTTGATATTCTTCTGCTAGATAATCGATCAATCCTTTAAAATCATACGCCATTGCGGTGCAGTAAGCAGTGCAGTGCATAAAAATTCCTTTTCAATTTTTTTAGCTCGCTCTTACATTCTTAATGATGATGTATGCTCTGAACTTTGCATGATGGCATTATATAACGTATCAATATCTGAAATATTTTTACTCTCAAAATATTGCAATGCATCTTCTGGTACTTCAAAGCGTACAACATGTGAATATTTTGCTCCGGTTGATGCTACATTTCCCATTTGATCCATAGGATATCTTTCATTTGCACCAAAATAAGTGACATCTGAAAAACCAGAATCTTTTAAATGGTTAAAAAATTGTTGGGCATCATGAGCAGTAGCAAATCCTAATTTAAAAGTATTATTTATATTACCTTTGCGAATTAAAAAATCTGCTTCTTTATTAATGACATCAGGTAACTTTTGTTTCATTTCTTGCGCTAATTTTGTGCTTGCTTGCGCGATTTCTTGATCTTCAGGACTAATTTTTTTCGCCTGAGTAAAAGAACTTGGTTTAGATGCAACACTTTTCTTAGGTACGGTATGTGTTACAGCTTCTGGTTTTTTTTCTGGCTCAAATTGTTTTTGGTTTTCTTCAACTTTAACCGCTTGCATCGCTGCATTATTTTGATTCGTTTTAGCAGGTGAATACTGTTGTTCAAATACCTTCAATTCACGTTGAATAAAACTATCTTTGGTAATAGATGTTCCATTAGAACGAGGGTCAGGCATCGCTACAGTTAGCTGCTGTTTACTAACACCACCGCCAAGCGCGTAACGATTATTTGGTTTGGTATCTTCGTTTTGCCAACCCATCACAACATGATTCGGCTGGTTAAGAAATGTGTGAATATTATTCACATCTCTTATTAACCACTCTGGTTTAACATTATTTCCACCGGAATAATCTATTGTTGTAATCGGTAAAATTCTAAACGCATGTTGTAAATGCTTATGTGTGGTAGCCAACATCTGTTCGAGTTGATGCATAACTGATGCCTGATTGGCGCCATTGGTACCAGTGAACCAACCACCTTTTTGATAAGTCTGCGCAATTTTTTCTGATTGACCATCATTGGCTGAATAAGTAATGCCAACCTGGGTATAGCCTTGTTTTAGATATTTCTCGACTTCATTAAGAATAATGAGTGCTTGCTCTTCTGCGGGGTTTTTCCTGTTTTTATAGGTAATAAGAGTAGGTACGAAAATGCTATCTTTTTTTGCAACATCTGAGCCTGGCATAACATATGCTCCGCATATCTAAAAATGTAAATTAAGTATAGTTACGGAAGCTTAAGCTTATATTAATAACTTAAAAAGGCATTCTTTTTTGAGGCAAAATGACAGCAAAAAGCATGACTAAAATTGTATGGTTAAAAATGGATGTTCCTGTGACTTACAACGCCCTGCATCTTCAAAATTATGAACATCACCGTGCTTTCTAATCCATTCAATTTTTTCTAATGAAATATCTGCCATAACTAGCGAGACTTTATTCATTTTTCCTTGTGCAATGATGCCATTTTCGGGAAAACCTTTATCTGCCGGGCCAAAAATAGCCGCTTGGCCATGAGTGTGTTCTTCATCGCCACTTAAATTAACGTTGTTGATAACGTATGAAACAGCAACATAACATTGATTTTCAATTGCACGTGCCCGACAAGAAACAAATACGCGATTAAATCCTGCAATTGATGTGGTATAGCTTGGAACTAAAATGATGGATGCACCATGTTGCACAAGACGTCTGACTATTTCGGGAAATTCACTGTCATAACAAATTGCAATACCAATTTTACCAAATGCTGTTTCAAATATTTTTTGCTCTTGCCCGTGTTGTAATAAATTCAAACTTTTTTCGTATGCTGTTAGTTGTAATTTATCTTGATATTGATATGAACCATTTGGACTAAAAAAATAAGCGCGATTAACAAATTTGTTTGCTGCAATTTGTTCGACAATTGTTCCAGCTTGAATATAAATCTGATGCGCTTGAGCTAATTTTTGATGAAGTTCAAGATATTTTGGAATGAGTGATTGTAATGCAATATATAACTGTTCATCTGTTTCAAATCGTTTAGCAACCGCTTCTATTCCAGCATATTCAGGCAAAAGAAGAATTTGTGCATTTTCTTTTTTTGCTTTAGCAACAAGTGTTGTGATTTTTGCTGCGTATTTTTGCCAATCCGATAACTCTTCTATTTGATACTGACAACAAGCAATTTTGATCATAATTGTTTCAACCAAAATATAAGTGGTTTAGATGTTTCTGACTGCTCGCCAATTTCTTTCCATTTGATATGAGCACATAATTCAGAATGTTTTTGATAACCAAAACGTTTCCACACTTGATCTAATGGAACATAATTTTTTGGTTTTCGGACATCATCATCGGCTCGTTCAATTGCTGCAAAAGCAGTTATTTTACTGCCATATTCTTTTGCTGCTGCTTCACGCTCTGTAAAAAAGTGTTTGTAAATACCGCAGCCACGATAGTCAGGCTGCAACACTGATTCACCAAAATAAAAAATATCTTTTAAATTAAGATGCTGATCCAAAAATGGTTGTTGAAATTCAATAGTTTCAAATTGCAGAGGAATGGCTGAAGACGCACCAACAACTTTATCTTGATCAAACACTAAAACAATAATGCTTTCAGGACATGTGACGTAAGTATTCAGATAAGTGGCTTCATAATCTAAATTGCCATCATATAAATATGGATACGCTTTAAAGATATTAATTCTTAATTTCGCTAACTCAGGAATAAATGGGATTATTTCGCTACCTTTTAAGCGCACGATTTTGAATTTATGGTTCATTATTTGCTGACCTGATTTATCCAATCTTGCAAATTATAATAATTAGTTACGCGTGAAATTTTATTATTTTCAATACTAAAAAATGCACCTACTGGCAAACGATAATGTTGCTGTTTCGCTTCAGGTAAGCCTTGATCGGTAACTAAATAAATTCCTTCAATAATAAATTCGGCAGCAGCGCGTGTACCATCTTCACTGACCATAATCACTAAATCGACTACCTTTTCTTTATAACAGCGATTCATATGTGCCATGAATGTTGCAAAAACATCTTTACCCTTTTGACTGCCGCCTTGATTAATATCATGAATAACATCGTCATTCAGGCAATTCAAAAATGTATTCATATCTTGCTGATTAAATGCCGCATAATATTTTTGAATCAATTCTTTTGTTGTTTGCATAGCCGCTCCTAAATTGCACTTGATGCTAAATTTAAATGCGACATATATTGGAATCAAGATAGTTTATTTTGTATGACTAAATTCTTGCGCTATTTCATCCATGCTTTGATATTGATGTTCACCAAATTTTTCTAATACTTTGATGACATCTTGTGGCGAATTATTTTTGGTCGCGCAATGGATTAAATCTATTTTATTTGCTGGGTAACTTAAACCTTTTAAATATATTTCAATCGAATTTGGATTTGATTTATCTAAATTGGTTCTACTGCCTTTGCTACTAGGTTCATTAGTTTGAACTTGTTGTTGTATAGCCATAACAACCTCCTTTAATTAAAAAATTTGTTCTTTTTTTAATTATAGTTAACGACCTACACCGCATTTGTTTTTTCTTGTGCTATATAAATTAAGTACTAGGCATTTAGCTCATAATTATTTCAAGGAGAGAAATATGATAATAACAATCAATGAACAAGAAATTGAAATCACTGAAGAATCCAGCAACGAAGAAAAATTAAATGCTTATCAACAATTAGTAAACGATCCATCACTATTAAGACGAATTTTATACTCTTTGGACAGCATTAGAGAATTATTACAAATCTATCCGAAGCCAGAACAAGTGACGTTTATTCTTTCGCAAGTTTTTGCAGATGAAGCAATCATTTCTTTAATGAGAAATAAAGTACTCTATGATGAGGTCGAGGGCACAAAATCTGCATATGACATTTTAAACCTTGTGCCTCTTTCAGATGTTCAAAAAGAAACTTTATTTCCCCTTATTTATACCAATAGCTTTTTTCTAGATGATTTATGGCGAGGTATTGTAGAACCAACCGCTGTCTTTCCTCATCATGCTCTATTACTAACATTAATAAAACCTTTAGTAGTTAAAATTTTTATTGAGAATTTAGATAGCTTAGCTATTAGGTTTGGACATGATACTACTACTGACTTAGATGAAAGTTTCAATGAGTTAATACAAGAACCTTTGAAAAACTTAATAGTAGAAATTGAAGACGCAATTAAAAGCAAAAAGCTAACATTAAAAGAAGCAAAACTAGTCATTAAAATATTTGAAGTTCAGGTATTACAACTCACTCGGAATAACAGTAACGCTGAAACAATTATTTTAAAAGAAACAGATGAAAATGAAAAATTCAGTTTGCGTAATTGGATAGAAGCAAATACACAAGTAATTAATTTAATACGAGCAAGTATTATTCCACAATTGCATGAAACAATAAAAAGCACACAATCTTTAAAACATTTTGCAGTTTCATATATTCAAAGAAATTTTTTATTGTTTCAACCAAAACTTGGAAAATTAACTCCTGAATTAAGAGATGAATTGCATAATAAACCTGCAAGACAAGCAAATATGGAAAGTTTTGTTGAAGCTAACAGTATAAATACAGAAGAGCAAACAATTATAGAGAAATTTAAAATTTTAGATGCTGTTTCACTTGTTGATTTAATTGATAAATTTTTTATTCTTCTTGAAAACCAAATGCAAAAAGTTGAAAGTCAACACAACATGATTTTTTCTGAACATTTAGAATTAAACAAAAAAATAATTGAACACATCAAAAATTATGTTGCTGCCAATCAAAATGGTGAAACCAATAGCCAAGAATTGCTCAATCAAGCAATTAGTAGTTATGAAGGAAAATTAACAACGCATATCGAAAGCATCTTGCCAAAATTACAATCTTTGCTCGAAGTTGTTGATACCTATCGTTTACAAAGTTGGTTTGTACCAACAGCAACTGAGTTAGCAGCAATGTAAAATAAATTTGGTGGGCACGCTAACGCTTTGCCCGCCCTACAAGAGGTGAATCATGCTAATCACAATAAATAACGAAAAATTTGAACTTACTAAGGAATCAAGCAACGAACAAAAATTAAATTTTTACCAACTTTTAGTAGATAACCCAGAATTATTAAGACAAGTTTTATACTCTTTAAGTAGCATCAAAGAATTATTAAAAATTTATTCAGAGCCAGAGCAAGTGATGTTTATTCTTTCACATGTTTTTAAAGATGAACAAATTATTGGGTTTATTGAGCTCCATGATGAAAAAAGCTATACAGCTAACGCAATAAATGCATTTAATATTTTAAACTTTGCTCCTCTTTCTGCTACACAAAAAGAAACGTTATTTCCACTTATTTATACTAACCACTATTTTATTTCTGATTTATGCCGTGATTATGATGTGACTTCTGGCAAGTCATACAATGGTCTTGCATCTGCAGCAGTTTTATTCCCTCATCATGCTTATTTATTACAGATCCTACGATATTTAAATAATCTTTTTAACAAGAGTTTAGATACTTTACGTGAAAATTTTAAAGTGAAATTTATTCAACGCGATAATAGTTCACAGAACGTGCTATCAAATAACCAAATTAATTTAACTCAGTTAATAAACGAGACAATCGCTCTTCAATCAAGAACAGATTTGGTTCTAGAAACGATACAAAAACCCTTAAGTAATTTTACTATGGACGTTAAAAACGCCATTGAGGAAAGAACATTAACAATAGAAGAAGTAAGAATAATTATTAACTTACTTAAAAATCAGGTGGAAAGGTTAAGACAAGATAGCAGTGACGCAGAAAAAGTTATGTTAAATCAAGAGGATGAAAATCTAAAAGCAGTTGAGTTAGCGATGACGGAATCATTTACAGACATAATTAATTTCATTGAAACAACTACCATTCCGCAATTGCTTGAAGCCATAAACGATGGATTAACCTTAAAATATTTAACAATTTCATCTATCCAAAAAAACCTTTTATTTTTTCAACCACAATTTAAAAAATTACCTGTTGACCTAGTAGCAGAACTTGGTAATAAAACTGCTCAAACTTTAAAACTGCAACATTTTATGGATGCGTACCGTTCAGAAGTAGAACATCTAGGCCTTTATAAAAACGTTGTTTCTTTAGGAGAATCTTCATTTGCTGAATTATTTGAAAAATATCAGGTTTTAGAGGCTGTATCACTTAGTGATTTAATTGATAAATTTTTTAATCCTCCTGAAGATCAAAAACCAAAAAAAGAAGAAGCCGAACATACCTCGTTTTTTTCATTTCATAGACAATCAAATCAAAAAATAATCGAACACATCAAAAATTATGTTGCTGCCAATCAGCATAGTGAAACCAATAGCAACAAATTGCTTGATCAAGCAATTAGTAGTTACGAAGAAGAATTAACGACAGACATTGAAAATCTTTTACCAAAATTAAAATCTTTACTTGAAATTGTAGATGCCTTTCATTTGCAAAATTGGTTTGTACCAACTCAAGAGCAATTAGCAATAAGTCCAAAATAATATTGTTATTTCATTAGTCGTACAGAAGTTATGAATAACTTCTGTACGCTATTGATATACTTTTCAAATTCCCCTATATATCCTGATTTATTTCAGGAGAAAAATAATGAAAAAGGATTTAACTAAAGAATTTGATCAAGTTGTTAATGAATTAGCAGATAATCTAAATAATCTAGATGTTGAACAAAACATAGCGTCAAACGAAATTGAACCACATGGTGATGATTCAACTGATGAAGAAATTTCTAATTACGATGGTTATAAAATTGAAGAAAGCTGGAACCAATTTAAACAAACTGCTGATTATCAAACCCTAATTAGTAAAAATATTTTAGAAAATGATTTAAAACTTGTTTTCACAGTACATGCTGCCGGTATCAGTTATTTATATCATCCTGAAGTCAATCAATACTATTATCATTCTACAGATGGCAAAGCATCGTTAGGACAAAATCAAGTCAAGCCTCCTCAAAACATTTTAAGTTGGATTGCAGAAGCCTTATTTGAAACAGCAAAAAACGTACTTTATTTTAAAAATGCAAATCCAGCAGAGCTTGAACGACTGCATAAAGATATTTACGGTGATGACAATAATCCTGGAATTGCTGATGACTTAGCAAAAAATCTGCGTTTACTTCTAGTAAAAGCCAAACTTAAAGATTCAAAAGATGTGCTTAATACTGTGCATCAACAAGATTTATTAAAACCAACAGTTGCAAATAAGTTCAAAGATTTCTTGAAAAAACAAAGAGTTAAGCAAGATAAAAGACAATTTAAAAACATGGTTGAAGATTATGCAGATGAATTATCTGTACTTCACGCTCGCATTATCTCACCACCCAAAGAACAGAATAATGCCAGTTTTTATAATGCATGTTTAATGCAAATAGCTGATCGTATTAAAACTCACGATGAAGTAGGCGATCAAAACTTAGCAAAAAAACAAGTTGTAGCGTATTTTGATCAATTTTTTTTTCAGCAACTTGCAGTATTAAGAGCTAAATATGAAATTGAAATTGAGCGTGGCGAAAAACAACAATATGTTTATTCATTACAAGGAGACGCCCAACCCAACAGTTCAAAACTCTTTTCCCATATTCGAAAAGCAAATCGTCATGAAAAAAGAAAAATAAGACATTCCGAAGAAGCGCTATCAAAACATAATATTTTTTCTGATGGTAAAACCGGTTACTACCAACATCATCATTCCACATGGGTTTGGCCAGGAAACACAGCTGTTGTTCATAAAAATGAAGTTACGACTAGTTTAGCTCGTAATAGTCATGTTGAATTTAAAACAACAGATGGCTCAACTTATCCAAAGTTACACAAAAAAATGCAAGAAGCCGCTAAAGATTCACCAAATCATTGGCAAAAAAAATTAGCTTTACAAATCAGAGCTGCAGTTTCAGGTGTAAAACAACCTGCGGGTTCGCCATTACAAGCCTTTATTGAAGAACTGACTCATCTTATTTTTGTATGCGAACCATCACGTAGTCCTTCTGCCTTTGTTGCACAGCAAGAGATGTTGGATTTACTGATTGCCAATGAAGCGACATGGCAAGAGATGTTTGATAAAACTGATATAAGTTCTGGCGGTGGTCATATGCCGATGTCCATGGAAGGTGCCGTACCATGCGCTCGTTATTTAAATCAAATTTTTGCACCATTTATGCCTGTGGCTTATCAATATGAAGGTGAACTTGAAAAAAACTTGGATAAAATTAAAGAATTAATAAATAGAACAGTCACGCTCACACAAAAGTGGCTTACCGCAAAAAAACAACCATTTAACAATATGAATGAGTTATATCAACTTATTCTGAATCAACGGACACAATGGTATCAGGCTTATCAAACTGTTATCGATGAGTTAACAAAAAT
>CAZYCO010000036.1:12803-18550 GCA_964645885.1 uncultured Gammaproteobacteria bacterium | reverse complement strand
AATTACGTTGTTTTGGTCCAACACAAAAAGCCGCACAACTAGAATCATCAAAAGCATTCAGTAAAGATTTCATGCAACGTCACCATATTCCAACTGCACGTTATGCAGTACATACAGATGTAGATGCCGCAATTTCCTATTTGAAAAATCATCCATTTCCTGTGGTGTTAAAAGCAGATGGTTTAGCTGCAGGTAAAGGTGTAGTCATTGCTGACAATTTTGAGCAAGCAGAAAAAACGTTACGCGATATGTTACAAGGCAATGCTTTTGGTACCGCAGGACATCGAGTAGTTATTGAAGAATTTTTAGAGGGCGAAGAAGCAAGTTTTATTGTGATGAGCGATGGCAAAAATATTCAAGCACTTGCAACTTCACAAGATCACAAACGTCGAGATGATAATGATCAAGGACCAAATACTGGCGGAATGGGTGCATATTCGCCTGCACCAATCGTCACAAAAGAATTACATGAACGAGTGATGCGTGAAGTAATTGAGCCAACGATTAAAGGTATGGAGCAAGATGGCATTCCTTACACCGGATTTTTATATGCTGGCTTAATGATCAACAAACATAACGAACCTAAAGTATTGGAATTCAATTGCCGATTAGGCGATCCAGAAACGCAAGTGATCATGACTCGATTACAATCTGATTTAGTAACGCTTTGTTTAAAAGCATTGGAGCAAAATTTAGCATCAGAGCATATCAACTGGGATCCACGCGTCAGTTTAGGCGTAGTGTTAGCAGCAGGCGGTTATCCTGATGCTTACCAAAAAGGCGATGAAATCCATTTGCCAAGTGCGACAACTGATAATCAAAAAATATTTCACGCTGGCACAACTTTCAAAAACGACCAAGTAGTAACTAATGGCGGCCGAGTTTTATGTGTAACAGCATTGGGTACTACAGTAAGTGAAGCCAAACAATTAGCGTACCAATTAGTAAAACAAATTAATTGGACTAATATTTATTATCGTAACGATATTGGATATCGCGCTATTGAGAGGGAAACGCA
This sequence comes from uncultured Gammaproteobacteria bacterium, assembly GCA_964645885.1. Lineage (GTDB taxonomy): Bacteria > Pseudomonadota > Gammaproteobacteria > CAZYCO01 > CAZYCO01 > CAZYCO01. The sequence continues at coordinate 17,532 of CAZYCO010000036.1, read as the reverse complement.
TGAAACAGTGGTTTAAATTTTTTATTGTCGCTCAATTTGCTTTTTTTAGTTCTTCTTTGTTTGCACAAGATTTAACAAATCTTTTAAAACAAGGTGCGCGTACGAATCAGTTGATTGTAGTGATTGCAGAAAACAACCAAACAAATGAAGCTACACTGCAACGTTACGCTCGGATAAATAACCGTTCGAAATGGCAAAAAGTAGGTGAATCATTCACAGTGAATTTAGGTAAAAAAGGTTTAGCGTGGGATCAAAATTTACCTGAAACTATAAGACAACACGATCCGATCAAACAAGAAGGTGATTACCATTCACCTGCGGGAATTTTTGCTGTAGGCGATGTATTTGCAACAGATACAATCAAAACCAACATGCCTTTTTTTAAATTACAACAAGATACCATTTGTGTTGATGATGCTAATTCCAAGTATTACAACAAAATATTAATTAACAGCAACGCAGTTAAAAAAGATTGGAACAGTGCAGAGCAAATGCATGATTATCCTGAATATGATCGAGGAATAGTCGTTCAATATAACAGTGCGCAAACCAAACATGCAGGTTCATGTATTTTTATGCATATTAAATACAGCCCAACAACATCAGGTTGTACTTCTATGTCTAAAGAAAATATTGAAACGTTAATTGCCTGGTTAAATGTCAAACAACATCCTGTGTTAGTACAAGTCAGTCAAATTGATTTAGAAAAGCTAAAACCACTTTTGCGTAACTCTTTTAAATTTAGTCTTTAAAAATATTCAAAAGGTATCCTTAGAAAAGTGATACCTTATTCTTCACTACCTAATCTTAAACCAGGCGTTCTTTGTTGTTGTTCATCAGCATTTGTTGGAGAAGCTGAAGCTGGCACGCCGCTTCTATTAATAGAATTAAAGTTTTCTGCTTTTGCTGTTCCCAAATCAGATATAGGTGCACGCTTATGAATTGGCGTATGTATATATTTGATATGTTTTGCAACATCAGAATTTTGAACTTTAGGATCGTTATATTTGTTAGCGACTTCTGCTTGCACGAACTTTTGAATGGCTTGATATCTTTCTGCAGATAATCTGCCTTCTTGAATAAGTTTTGGGAAATACTTATTTTCTATTTGTCTATTTATCAAACTATTACCATCTAAATTTAATTCAGCGATTAATATTTCAAGTTTCCAAGTTTGTTTTAATTCTTTTAAGAAGAAATAAGCAGTTACGAAGGCTTCTATATTAGGTATGTCATCAAATACAATTTTTGTAGCATCAAGATTTGATGCGATTAATTGGAAGTTAATATCCATGATCGCACGCATGACATCTTCATTTCCTGCTACACCACCAGTTGATGCTAAGTTTGGTACATGTGATTTCTTCAAATCATATTCTAGTTTTTTCTCTTCATTTAACACTAAATCAAATTTCACGCCTGATGGTGTGATATATGATTGCGGTTTGTCGTTCACTAAGTTTCTGATGCTTTCATCTGAGAAAGGTTTAGGAGATGTAACAGCAGTTACGAAATCCTTCTGCGCTGCTTCTTTAGTTGAGTTAATAGGTTCGAATAATTCATATTTATGATCTAAACCAAAAGTATCTTTAATATCATCAGCAACTTTTGTACTAGCTGGTTTTGGTGTGCTAAACAAGCCAATAGGTCTAGGAGGGGCTATCGGAGCTGTACGTTTAGCTGGTGGCACAGGTAGTGGTTTAGTGATTATTGCTTCAGGTTCAGGCTGTTTTACAAGAGTCTCTGTTGCTGTATTGCTTGTTGCAGCAGTAGTAGACGCTGGTTTTACTTCAGGAGTTGATGTAACGATAGGAGTAACAGCTACTGCTTCAGATTTAGCTTCTTCTTTTTTACTTTCTTTAGCTTTTCTTTGTTTTTCTTCCGGTGTTTCAACAAATAATGATTCAACATCATCTGTTAGTACATCAATAATTTCGTCTTTTGGTGCCAAAGGATTTGGTATAGCCGCAGCTTGTGTAGGAACTGAAACGGTTTCAATACTTGCTACATCATCAAAGAATTGATCTTCTTTAGATTTTGTTAATGCTTGTTGTGCTTTAGCTGCATTTGAAGGATCGAAGAATGACTTACCATCTTCTAAATAATTGAGAATCAATTGAACTTGTGCGTCTGGGTTATTTCTATCTAAATTATTCATATTTTTGAAGAAGCGAACAGGATCCATATCTAATTTTACCGTTGCCCCTTCATTAATCATTTTCGCTAATAAGAAAACTTTGGCGTCAGCAGGTAAGTTTATAAATTCATTTGGTCTTGCATTCGCTAATTTGACTAACTGATCTGCAGTAATGTTTTTGTCAAAAACAACCTCTCTTCTAAGGTAATTACTAAATGCAGGTTCGCTAACTGCAAAATTTAAAGCTGTAGGTGGGTTTAAGAAGAAAGCTGGCATTTGCATAAAGAACTTTTTAAATATTGTTTCCTGAGTACCAGATGCAACGGCGTGTTTTTCAATTCTATAAAACCCGTCGTATAGTTTCTTAAATAATTCTGTATCTTCAGAATTAGTTTCTTCTAATTGCACAACAAATTCATCTAAAGTAGATAGTGCTATTTGCATAACATTAGGCGCACCACTGTTATCTCGTATGAATTGAAATTCTTTAACAATATCATCCTCAGTCACGCCTGGACGTGCTTGTAATAATGAATTAAAGAAATCAGTTAGAGCTTTATTATCCGCTTGATCAGTTTTGTCATACGCAATTTCAAGTAGACGCTTAAAATAAGACTCGGATAGTCGATCAATGAAGGTTCCATTTACATTGATAATTCTTGTTAATAAAGGAAGAATTTCAGAAAGTTTCCATTTAGGAAAATAACTATCGGTAGATGCTCGTGTTCTTGGAGTAAACACTTCAATCAAGTATTTTTCTTTTTCTTCGGGTAATGCATCAATTATCTCATTTACTTTAGGTCGTAAACTTGGCGGTAACATTTGGTAGTGAAGAATAAACCCAGGTGTGTTTAACAGCTGGTTAAGTGTGTCAATATCAAACGCTTTGATAATATCAATTAAAGGTATACCGTCATAAAATGTCTTTTCAACAATATTAAATATACCTAAATCATCTTTGCTAATAGCATTCTTCATTAATTCAAGTTTTTGGGCAGCATTTAAATTAGCTACTGCACTATTAAAATGAGCGTAAAAGCTACGATGCATAAGCATTTTTTTGATTCGGGCACTGTCTGAATCATTTATTAATTTTATTACATCTATTCCTTCAAATAGTTCATCTTTTATAGTGGTTATTTTGTCGATATCTACTTCTTCAACTAATTCTAATTTTTGCTTTGCAGGTAGATCATTGGCATTGAATGTTGCAGGAGCAGGAGTAAATGGATTGAATCGTTGTAAAAATGTTCTTGGTTCTGCGCGTGCAGCCATAGTTTTGAGCACATCTGGTTCATTAATTAAATCTTTATAATCTTCAGTTGAATGTCCATTTTTTAATTGATAATGCAATGCATTTAATTTTTGCTGCAATCCAAATTGTTTTTGTTTTGTAGAATCAAATACATTCAAAGGTTCAAGTTTTAGTAATAAATCTAAGTCTGCATCTAAAAGTTTTTTCTCATCATTATTTAATTGTTTTGCAGGTTTAGTATTTGGATTTTCAACACGATTAATTAAATCATCTGTTTTATTAACACGAATTTCTCTATTTAAATATTCGATAATCGTTGCTCGTCTTGGATCTGACACATTAGGATCAACGTATTTCTCACATTCTACAAAAATTGCTGCAACCAGACGTTGAGTACCTGTCATTAATTCTTTTTCTAAAGGTTGCTTTGAAGCATGATCTCTTGCAGCCCATTTTAGTAGTTCATCACGATTAGCAGGATTTTTTAGCGTAAATTGAAGTGATGTTTTATTTTTATCGAAGTTGATAATGCAATTTGTAATTAATTTCCCTATATCTATCTGATCAAGATTAGGTGATTTGAACTCTAGTTGTGGAATTGTTTGTAATACATCTCTAAATTTTGATGTAGTTGAAAATGTTTCATTTCTCTTTATTTCATCTTGGGCATATTGTTGTAAGAAAGTATTAGCTTGATTTAATTCTGTTGGATCTAGTGTTTGCAAATAAGATTGTAAAAATTCTTGGAAAAATTCTGGTGCTTTTACAAAGTTAGACATTAACCATTTATGGAATGTAGGTTTGTAATTGGTATTAAATTTAACATTTGGATCAATTGAATGTGCAACCCAAATAAAAGGTAGTAACTGCTTTAAATGATTTGGATTAGCATCAACAAAAGCAGCAATTTTTTGAGCTAAATTTTCTTTACTGTAACCTCGATTATGTACATCCATTCTTAATGTATTTACAAACCAAGCAAGAATTCTGTCGTTTTCAATTTGAGAAATTGCAGCTGGAATATTTGCTGTAGGAATAGTTGCACCAGCTTTTTTTAACAATTTCAAAAATTCTTGTACTAGATTTTTATTTTTTTCTGGGAATGGATTTGGTAAGTCGAATTTTTCAAGTTCAACAACTTTCTTATCAAGCTCTTGCCAATCATTGTTATTGGTAAAATTAATTGTTGCAGCACTATTAGTTTTTTCCAGTAATCCAAAATTAAGTTCATGGCCTCTGTATTTGAATTGAACTGGGCTAGCCCCTTCTTTTTTAATTTCAAACTCTAAAGTAAATCTTTGCGCATCAATGATGTTTTGAGAACGACTATCATTATC
>CAZYCO010000036.1:7797-12793 GCA_964645885.1 uncultured Gammaproteobacteria bacterium | reverse complement strand
GTTGCTGCATAGTAAACATCAAAGCGCAAAATATTTTTATTATTTGGATCGCGGTTAACTTCAATGCTGTAATTATTATGCAATTGGGCAAATAATGGCGCACTAAAACCAAAAGCATAAAATAATTGGTTTTGTATGAAACCTTGATGCGCTATTGTGCTTATTAAGCCTGCAACTAAATTAGTATCTTGCTCATCAAATCCCCATTGTTTTATGAGTGACATGAATGCTTCATATAAAACAACTGGTTGAGCTGAATAAGGTATTCTCGTACCTTCGATTTTAAAACTACGATGTATATCATTTAAAAATTGAGCCGCAACAAACGAAGAATCAAAAAGACCTGCAGAATCTACACAGCGAGTTACAAAATCATTAAGAATTTGTTTTGCATTGACAGAATCTGCTGCACATTGGTTCAGCGTATCTTCAACAGTTGTGTAAATGTTATTAATTTTTTTTGTCAAATTAGGTGAAATTGCAGAATTATAACTTGTTACTAAATTTCCACTACGTACAACTTCATCAATATTTGGTACAAATAACGGATCTTTTATTAATTTATCATTATAATCTTTTAAAAATTCAATATAGAAACGTACCCATTCATCCAAAAACCAATCTGATTTTAATTTCAGTTCGGTATCAGTTATAAACTCTTTCAAGAAAATTATATATTGCATAAATGCAGTATTGAAATTTTCGGAGAGAAATTCGCTTGCTAATAATTTCTTAAAATGTTGTTCTTGTTCATCGAAAATTTGATCAAGCACTTCATCCAATGATTTATCAGTTGGTGGTGTATCAGAAAAATAAGCTGCAATTACTTTTACCTGTCCAGCTGATAACACATCAAATTTCTCTAAGCTAGCAATACGTTGAACTGAAATCTCTTTAAATAGCCGTTCTCTTTTTTCTAGCAGTTGAGTTTGTTCTAATAGTATAGATTGATAAATTTGATCGATAGAATCTTGGTATTTAGCTATGCCAGCTTCTATGCTAAGGCTTTCATTTTTCCGTGCTGTTAGAACAATATCTAATATTTCATCAATTTTTTCTAATTTAAACGCTTCGTATTTTTCAACTAATCCATTGTAATCATTTTTCTTCTTAGTTGTTGTAGCTATAGAACTTAAATTGTTTTTAGCTATGACAATTGTCGTTGTTAAATCAGACGCACCAAGCTGCAATCCCAAAGCAGGGTACTTGTTAACTAGCATACTGAGAAGTTGTTCTTTAGCAGTTTTTAAATTACTAATCTCATTAGTTAATGCACTAGTATCAACAACACCTAATTCACGCAAAGTAGTTCTGGCTCCTGATAATACATCTTGAGTTTCAACTGCAACTTTAGAATAAAGATTTATTTTTAAAGGCTGATTTGATTTAAGTTTTGTTTCTAAATTTGTTAACGCAGGAATTAATGCTTCAGGCATTTTGCCTTTATTTTTCCATCCTGAAAGTGAAGTATTGATTGCAATTAGTTCATCAGAGTAATTGCTAATATAAAAACAATTATAATTTGCTGCTTTGATTAACAGATTATAAGTATGCTCTAAAATGTCTTTACTAAATTGCGGCGTTACAAATGCAAGATTTTGTTTTTGATCTGCAGGAATAGTTGGATCAGCTGCAATTCTGTTTAGCAGTGTTAATTTATCTTCCAGTTTCAAATAACCAGCTATATCAGGGAATTTATTAAATAACAGCAATAACGTATGAGCTGAAATATTTTTATCTTGAATAAGATCGCTATAATAGTCAGGAGTAAAGCCAGCAAAATATTGTGGTGAAATAAATGATATATTTTGCTTTGCTTCTTCTTTAATTTGATCACTAGTTAAAATCTTTTCTAATAATGTAATTCTTTGAATTGGCTCTAATGCATTAACTCTATTTGGAATTTTATTAAAGAAATTCAGCAGATTTGGCGCTGAAATTTCTTTATTACTTATAAAACTTGCCAAACTTTCAGTAGGAATTTTTTCAACTAATTTTTCAGTTACAAAATCAAATTGAATAGTCGCTTTGCTTTCTAACAATTGACGCAAAAATTCAGATTGTTCATCTGCGCTTCTTAAGTTTGCTACATGACTTGCTAATACAGTTTGTAAATTATTATCGTTTAGCAATTTTGAATAATTTGAAACGTTTTGATTATTTTCTAATAAATGATTTAAAAGAGTATTTTTGGTTAATTTTTTATTAGCTAATTCTGGAGCAGCATCTGTTTCATATAATTGAAATAACAAATGGATATCTTGATTTAAAGCTGTGCGATCCGCATGTTTATTTTTAATTACCTCTTTGAAATTACTTACAACATCCTTAGTGATAATTGAAGCTAAATGTTGTCTCAACGTTTCTATACGATGTTGGTATATGTTGTTGTCGTTAAATGTATGTTCAGGGTTTTGCTTACAAGCTAAATATGTTTGTGCAATTAAGCGTGTTTGCGCATTGAGTGCATCTTGTTCTGAGCACTTAACTTTTTTGGTAGTTGATGGTTCGTTAACTACATTAACTAAATGTACTAATAAATTTGAACGTACGGCAGTATTTGGTAATAGGGCATTAAAATAAGGTTGCCATTCCAGAGGGTTTGCAACGGTGTGTTCTTCGAGCCATTTTGCAAATTTAGTTGCAAATATTTGTAAACCTTGTTTATTAACTACTTCTGCAAACCCTTTTGGATCAGGATGAATTGAAGCTGCAGCCCACATTAAGGCATAACATTCTCTTTCAACATTATTACTTACATCTTTGTTTTTGCTGATGAAACCTAATATTTTTTCTGCTATCTCAGCTTTTGAAAGACCACGAGCAGCATGATCTAAGCGAAGAGTTGTTAAGAAGTTTGCAATTATTCGATCTTGATCTAATGTTGATAACTCAGGCGGTAAGACATGCTTTAATAAAGCGCCACGATTTCGTGTGACAAAATGTCCTATATTTTTAGTGCAAGTATTAACACTAATCATTTTTCTAAATAAAGAATTAATATTACTTACGCCAACAGAATCTTTATTTTTCTCAACAAGCTTCGAAATTTCATGTGCAATATTTTCTATATTGTTTGTCTTGCTGCTTTTCAGAGCAGTAGCTAGGAAATCAGTAACAACATAATTTTTATCTAGCCCTGCTAATTCAGGGGGTAGATTACGTTCTAATAACGCATCTTTATATTGAGTTATAAAATCTTGTATTTCATAGGAAGAAATATCAATTTTATTAACTTCTTGATTAAATGTTGTTTTAAGTTGACTAACAAATTGCTCAAAACGACCGTCTTTATCCAAGGCCGCAATTTCTTGCGGTAAATTTTTATTTTGTGTTACGCATTCAAGTAACTTGCGATTGAGGTTATCTTTACTACTGATTACATCAGGAGTGAGCAACAATCCAAAATCATTAATACATGCAGCAGTGATACCTTCATTATTAAACAAGAATAGATCTTCTACCGCTAATCGTTTGACTTCATGTGCAATACTAGATTGTGAGAATACAATGTGAGGTTCATTTGTACGTTCTAATAACATGAACCGTAATTGTGGTTCGGTATGCTCGAATTTTAATGTCCCTGAAATAGGATCGCGCTTTATTTCAAAAGAAATATCTAACTCAGAAGCAGCTTGTGGATGGTAATAGTTACCTTCATATTCTGACATACTTCCAAAAAAGGTTGCTTTAAGCTGAAATTTATATGGATTGTCTTTATCAACAAAAAGATCTACCAAAAATCCATTATTTTTTGCAAAATTTCCTGGGATGAGTTGGTCTGGAGTCAACTCTAAACCAGCTAAACCAAAGGCTTCTGTTCCTCGCTGTTGAGTAAAACCTTGATTAAGCAATACATCAAATAAGGCGCATAAAAGACGTTTTTCTTCAGGTGTTTTATACCCTAGCTGATCTAAAAAATTTAGAAAATGCTGTTCTCGCTCAGCAGGTGGGATGGAAGGAGGCAGCCTTTGACCATTAAAGCGAATGCCACGATAAACATCTATTAGTAGTTCATGTGTAATTAGATTCTCTGACACTGGTGGATTCGCTTTCAACTTTTGAAGAAGTTCATCCATTATAGTTTGCGCGTTCACGTCAGCTGTTGCTAAAACTGCTGAATTTTGATTGATAGTGTTAAAGGCTAATGCATACTCATCATGAATTTTTGTATAGGTTGAATTCCAAATATTGCCACTTAAACTTAAATAAGTGGTTTGACGGTTTTCTACATCTTGGTAGTTTGGAACTTCTTTCAAATTATGTTGTTGGTGAAAACGATCGACTGCGAGATAAAGCTTAGCCCATTCAGTTTGTAATAGCAGTCCCATTTCACGCAAATCAAGATCATTTTTGATGATGGTCTCATAATCGGCAAAAACTTGTTTATAGTGATCAAATGCTGCTTGTAATTCTGGTGGTAGAGGATCATTTGCTTTTAAAAAAAGAATAGATTTTATTTTTTCTAATTCTGTTTTTGGACCTTCAAATTTGCTTGGATCACCATACAGATGGCGAAATTTAACGTCATCATATTCAGGTAGTAATAATTGATTGAATGCTAAGAAGTAGCGGTAACGAATTTCCCATAAATCTTGATTCAATTGTGAACGAAGATCTAAAAAGTTCTTTTCTTTTTGTTGAACATCTTCAATTTCTTTTTCGAGTTTTGCTGTAAAAGAAGAGAGTGGTTGTTTACTGTTTGAACCTACATTAGTTTCTAATATGTTTTTTAATAATTGATCAAAAACAGCTGTTTTTGCTGTTTTGTACTCAGGCAAGCTAGTTTTTAATTGTTTATGTATTCTAATAACTTGCTCAGGTAAATCTCCTGGGTTCTCAATTGTAAACATAGTTTTAGAACCTAAGTCTTCAACATTAGGATAATCTGTACCAAAACCTTTTATAGCAGAAATTTGATTAATGTAAGTTTCTCTTAAAGTTAAAAATTGCTCAGCTTGTTTTTTAGCATCAACAATTTGCTGTTCTTCAAGCG
>CAZYCO010000036.1:0-7784 GCA_964645885.1 uncultured Gammaproteobacteria bacterium | reverse complement strand
CAGGTACTAAATCGCAGGTATGAATAAACTTTTTGGCAAGTTCAGGACTTGGTAAATTACCTTCTAATGGTTTTTGCATGAGTGCAGCATCTACAAAAACGTCACTAATCAGTTTTCGAACTTGAGGGTTTAATTTACCTTCAGATTTCCATTTGTTGAGCAAAAAATCCAGTTCATTAATTTGTTTTGTGAAATGCCCTAAATATTTACCTTCAGCACGTGAAATCTGCATAAAGAATAAAGAAATTTTCTTTAGTACATCTGCTTCACGGTCAGTGTTGCTAATTACAACTTTATCAACAACAAACGCATTTTCGATTTCAGTTTGTTTTTCTTTTGGTAAATTGCGCCAAACAGCAGAAATAATATCGGTTGCTTGTTGTGCAGCTAATACGCCATTGTTTGGTGAAGTTTTATTTGTGGAATTTGAATTAAAAGCCCGACGTTCTACATCTAAATGACCACGGGTTTCTAATGCTTGCTCTAATTCGATTGGAATAGACACTGCATCTCCAGTTGTGTAGATGCGAGGTCTTTCTGGATTACTAACTGTATCAACAATAATTGCATTAAAAACATTTGGCTCAGAGCTTGAAATAAAGCATTGAATAGGAACATTTGTTTTTAATAAGTCGTTATAATTGGTGTTTGTATCAACGACTGTAACTGCAACACTACTTTTTTGTACGCGTTGCTCATGATTTTTAGTAACAACTTCGGCTACTAAAATATCATCATATGCACTGTTATCTGGTTTAGTAACGTTTAGTTTTGCGAGTTGAGTTGCACGCGCTCCAGCTAATATATTGTTATCTGTAGATAAATCTGAATCTGAAACCAAATTTATTTTTGCTGGAAATTTAAATTTTTGATTTAAAAGAAACTCTCTTGCAAATTCAGTACGCAATAGAAGTTCTTGACCATATTTATTGGTATTGTGCTCTTGTATGAAAGGGTTTAAATCACGCATTCTACTTTCAACAGTATTAATACCAAGGTTTTCTTCTTTAATTAGATCTTCTAATCTAGTTCGAATCATCTGTTCGAATTCAAGTTCGCCTTCAGTTTTTTTATTCGGTGCTTTAGCTGGTGAACGTGTTGCTTTAGCTGCAAGCTCAGTTGCTTTGTCTTTTGCAGCTAGTACACCACTAGATAACTGTTTAAAAAAAGCAGGTTGTTTAGATTCTTCAGCTATAGGTATGCTTTTGTACAAATCTTCAAATAATCGTTTTGCTTGTCTAATTCGATCATTTGGACTTGCAAGTGATGAACTAGGATTTGGATTATATTTTTCTCGCCATTCAGCAAATAGGCGTTGTTTTTCTTGTTCTTTTTGAGCATTAGCATCAAGTTTTGTTTCAGAAGCTTGTTTTTCAACAGTTGGTGTTGTTGTTACGCTTGGTGTAACAGGTGATGGTGCAGCAACTTTTTTAGGTGCAATTGGTCTAGTTAATTTGGTAGATGTAAAAAGTTCATCTAAATATTTTATATTTTTAATTAATAAATTATTTTTAGTTAATAAATCACTTGGTGTTTCATTATTGCTATTTGGATGCGTTAACGAATTTGGATCTGCAGATATTAAAGTATTGATTACATTAAAATGTGTTGGATTAACAAATTTCTTTTTAACTTCTAATAATTTGTTTTGCTGGTTTGTTAAATTTTCTTGGGCTGAGTTGCGTTGTGGTTCCAATGTTTGGAGTTGTTTTTTATCTTTACCTGCCTTGGCGATATTAGCTTGAACAGTTGCAAGATTAAGTTGAGCGTTTTCAAAATTTGTAATTGCATCATCTAATTCTGTAAAATCGTTGTTACTAAAAAAATGTCTTATATATAAGTGTAATAAAGTATCGTTGTTTGCATTCGGTTGCTTGAAATCTGGGTTTTTATTAATTAAGAATTCAATGTCTTTGCTGTTATCTGTTTTGGCATACAACAGATAATTCATTACTGTATTTCCATTCTCATCTTTCTCAGTCGCATCAAATACAAAAGATGAATCTGAATCTAATAATTTTCGTGCAACATCTCCTCTGTTGTTTTTAAAAAGAGTAAAAAAGAACTTTTGTTGCTGCTGTGGATTTAATTTTGAGCAAATATCTTGTTCATAACCAGATTTAAATTGGATTTCTGTAGCTAGGTTAGGGAATTTAGTATTAATCGCGTTAATGGCTGCATTAAATCCTAGTATATTCGCTAATGAAAAAGCTTCAATTAAAGCACTTTTTTCGTCTTTAGAATTAATATCAAATTTATTTAAAGCAGAATTAACGTCATCAACATTACCACTTAAAATGGCAGTAAATAATGTTGGTTTTTTAGCTAAAAATTCTTTATCAACATCAAAATTTTTTACGTTTTGACTGAGTAATTGGTTGTAATAGCTTAAGCTAGTGTTTAAACCCTCACCGGTTTGAATTCTAGATAAATAGAATTTTGTAAAAGGCTGGTTTGTATCGGCATTTCTGTTTTTACAAGTTAAAAGTATTTGATTAACAGCTTCAGGAATTTTATCTGCTTCAATTTTTCCTGCTAATTCTTGAGCAATTGTTTTTCTAAGTTCAAATAATTTTTCTAAGCCTTCCGCAGGCCATAAAGTAGGGTAGAAATTGCGATCAACTTTGAATTGTTCAAATTTCTGATTTAAAGAAGCTTGTAAATATTCTAAGTATTTTTGTTCTGAATCAGTTGAAGGTTGATTAGCACAAAAAGTTTTATAATCAGGAAAATCATTTAAATAAAAAGCAAGGAAGTCTTTATAAAGATCTAAATCAGGAGATTTAGCATCAGGAAATTGCGTAGAAAAATTTTTCAAAGTGTTATGAAACGCAAGTTTAACGTTATCATTTGCTTGAAAATCTTTGAACAAAACGTCGACATCTTTTTGTTGAAACTCTTCAGCTTTTTGTCCTGGAATGTTGTGTTTCAATTTCAACTGAGGATAAATTTTCTTTAATGCAGCTACTCTGTTTTGATCATGTTGTTCAGTGAATACTTCTCCAGGAAATTTATTATTTCTATTTGAATCTGTAAGAATAGAAGAACCATAACTTCCAGCAAATTCCTTAATTAATCCCTCTACAATTTCCTCATCTGGCTGCAATGTGCTTTGAAAATAAAGATGAAGAATATTGTTGTTATCTTTATCAAGATATTTATCGTTAGTATTCCTAGGATCCTTCTTTGTCATCACGCCAAAATTATCTAACAACAATTTAATCGTTTCGATATCACCTTCAGCTAATGCAGCTGATAAAACTTCTTTAGCATTTATTTGAATCGGCGCAGAATTGCTATTTGGATTTGTTTTTAACAACATTTCTAAATATTCGGCTCTATAAGGTGCTTTTTTTGCTTTTATTAATGCGATAACGAATTGTGTTTTTTGATCATCATTTAATTTTGAAACGGCAAGGCTTAGTTGATCTTTTTTTATGGGGTCTTTTAATCGTGAAGTTTCAACTTGATGTATTGGTGTACCAGTAAATGCACTTAAAATATTATTAGGAGTAGGAATATAGCCGAGTGCTTTTGCTAAGAAAAATGCGGGGTTAATAATTGTTTCATGAGCATCTTTAATTGGAATAAGCTTTTGAACGTTGTCATTTATGACTTTAATAAGAGTTTTATCGTTAGTCAAAATTGCATTAATTAACTGTTGTTTGGATGTTACTAAAAGTCCTTTTTCTTCAGTTTTTGCTTGCGCTGCTTTTACGTTAGAAATTAATTCATTCGCTTTATCAACAATTTTCTTCGAAATTTTTCCATCTTTTAAAATTTTACTAATGCTTGATTCTAATTTTTTAGCATATGCTTCTTCTAAGCTTTGATCAGGTAGAGATTTACCTTTTACGAATGCTGAGTAAGAAGGAAAATCTTTTGTGGAAGAACAAAATTCTTTATAAAAGAAATCAGTTAAATCATTCAATAAATTCGGATTGTTTTTTTGAGCTTCTTTTGGAGTAATTGCTTCAAGCTGATCTTTTAAATATTGTTCTAATTTTGCAAATGATTTTTCACCTTGCTCGGAAACTAATCTTACACCAATAGGTGTTGAAACAGGATTAAAAAATTTTGCGCCAGCAGCTGAACTAAAAGGAAGTTTACGCTTATAAATAGCTTCAAAAAATTTTGGTTGCTTCGATTCAACAGTCTGCATATATTTTTTTAAATAAGACTGATTTTCTGCAGTATGAATAAAGCTTTCTAATTCTTTAAAAAATGAATCGAGATTAGGATAAGTTTCTAAATTACTTAAAAGAGTATTATCGTTCGCTAAAGTTGTACCTGTTCCGTCATCTTTTATAAATGAACGCACTAAATCTGTGCCATGCTCATATCCCAGTAACTGAGTAAGAAAGTATCCATAATCAATAATTTGTCTTTCGGTTGATATTTTAGAGTTTAATTGAGCAAGAATATCTTTAACTACATTAACGTCGCCTTGAAATATAGCTTCGAATAAATCATTTTTTAATTGTATTAATTCGTTCTCTCTACTTTTGCGAAGTGTATTAATAAGATTTTTAGTGTTTGATTTTGAAAATTCAACATATTTGTTTTGTACTAGTGGCTTTACATAATTATCAAAATAATTTTGTAAACTGTCAGGATTTTGCAATTCTATTTTTTGATTTTTACAGTAGGTTGGATAATCCTCAAATTTAGTATTCGAATTGGGATCAAATATTACCTTTTCAAAAAAGTACTCAATAAAAGTATTAAAAAGGTTATTTTTTTCAATATCAGGAATTAGGTTTAGAACAGGGGAAAGTTGATATTTTATTTGTTGTTTAAAAATATTAGATACAGATTTATCTAATGCATAAACAGCTGATTTTGGAAAGATTTTATCGATATAACTCATCTTTTTAACCTTAAATCTGGAGCAATTTTTCGTTCTTTTTGTCGCTATTTCCGACTCATATATATAAACCTTTACGATTCATATATTAAGCCTAGTAAAAAAAACATTTTTTTCCGGTTAAATACATTATGTATCTTAAACCTTAAGGAAACCTTTTTTCAGGTGCAAATAATGGTTTTTTAAGCCATTTTTTTCCTGTAGCTCCGGCTTAGGCGCGTGTTATCGCGCTTAAGCCGGATACAAATTGATTCCTTAAATTCAAAGAGCAAAAAGAGCAGTCAGTTACTCGCCGATTTCAGGCATTTTATTCATATTCTGGCCGTAGAATATTTCAAGCATTTCTCGTCTTAAACGCTGTTTAATTTCTTTGATTTCTTGTTCGGAGAAATCATCTTTACCTGAACCGAATAAATAGTTATTCATTTTAAAATCTTTCAGAAGCATTTTAGTGTGAAAAATATTTTCTTGGTAAACATTAACATCGATCATTTGATAGCGAGTTAATGTGTCTTCAGAAAGATAGTTTTGGATAGAGTTAATTTCATGATCGATATAGTACTTTTCGCCATGCACGTCACGGGTAAAACCACGCACACGGTAATCGATAGTAACGATATCGGAATCAAAGCTATGAATAAGATAATTTAACGCTTTAAGTGGCGAAATTTCACCACAGGTTGAAACATCAATATCGGCGCGGAATGTACTAATACCATTATCAGGATGACTTTCTGGATAGGTATGAACTGTAATATGGCTTTTATCGAGATGCGCAACAACAGCATCTGGAAGTGGGCCAGGAGATTCTGCATTGCCATCTACTACGCTTGCCACATGACCTTCAGAAATCAGCATGGTCACGCTTGCACCTTGAGGATCGTAATCTTGATAAGCAATATTTAAGATATTTGCACCAATGATTTTGGTTACGTTTTTTAAAATGTTAGTTAAACGCTGAGCGTTATAAACTTCATCGATATATTTTATATATTCGCGAGTATGGTCTACGGTTTTGGCATAACAGATATCGTAGATATTAAAACTCAACGTTTTAGTTAAATTATTAAAGCCTTGAAGTTGGATTTTGTTTTTTTCTGGTAACGATATTGTCATAGCTAGCCCCTCGCGATTGGCGGGTGGTAAATGATTTGAACCGGTGTTCCATCCGGATCAAGACAGTAAAAGCTACGTGCTCCATCACGATGCGTTTTAGGTTCGGTTTTCATTACGACATCATGTTGCAACAAATATTGATACCAATTATCAACTTCTTCTATGGTGCTAATGATAAAACCAATATGATCTAAATGCTGAGTATGTTCATCAGCGAATTCATTATCTACACGATGCAAAGCTAAATTATCATTTCCAGATGTAAGGTAGAGATTGTCAGGATCAGGGCGCCATTCGATTTTCATACCTAAAAGCTTAGTATAAAAATGTTCGCACGCACTTAGATTTTTTACTCTTAGAGCAACGTGGCGAAGCCCTGTCATTGATGTTGGTCTTTGCATTCGTTTCTTTAATAAATGGTGGTTGAAAAATACTAGGTATTTTAACGTTATTTTTTTTTCAAGAACAAGGAAATACAATAATTTCTGCAAATAAAAATGGATTTAAATCATGATCAAGTTACAAGGAATCTCAAAATCATTCGATGGCCAATTAAATATACTTGATAATGTTTCATTTAGCGTAAACGAAAAGGAATTTTTAGCTGTTGTTGGATCGTCAGGAAGTGGCAAAACTACGCTTATTAAACTAATAACAAGACTTATTTATGCTGATAAAGGCACTATTTCCTATAAAGAAACTGATATTCGATTGTTCAAACCAATTTTATTACGTCGATTATTTGGTCATGTGTTTCAGCAGCCATCACTTTTTCCACATCTAACTGTAAGTCAAAATATTTGTTTTCCCCTTCGAATTCGTGAAATTAGTCCGAAAGAGCAAATAAAACGCTGCGAAGAGTTACTTTCTTTTGTAAGACTAGATTCCAAACGGTATGCCTCTCGTTTTCCTCATGAATTATCAGGAGGTGAGCAACAACGTGTAAATTTAGCGCGTGCGTTAGCGCATGATCCTGAGGTGCTATTAATGGATGAACCATTTAGCGCGCTAGACGCTTTAACTCGACAAGAGTTACAGCAAGATCTATTAAAATTGCAGCAGCAATTACATAAAACTATTTTATTTATTACTCATGATTTGTCTGAAGCGATGTTATTGGCAAATCGTATTGCGGTATTGCATCAAGGTCATCTGCAACAAATTGATGAAAAAAATAAAATTGTTCAGCAACCTAAAACAGCGTTTGTAAAAGAATTAATCGTAAAAGGACTTCAATGTGTTTGATTTATTTGTTCATCATCCTTCTTTGTTTGAATTTATAGAAAAATGTTGGCAGCAGTTAATGTTAGTGTTGGTTTCAACTCTAAGTGCAATAGCAATAGGCGTGCCAATTGCTATTGCTGTTCGTGATTCCAAAAAACTTAAACATATTATTGTTGGTGCAGTAAATATTTTGCAGACCATACCTAGTTTGGCGTTATTAACTATTTTAGTACCGCTAGTTGGTATCGGTTATATGCCAGCAATCATTGCGTTGATTATTTATGCATTATTACCAATCTTGAGAAATACAATTATTGGATTTAATACTATTCCTGCTCATTATCTTGAAACTGCGACAGGATTAGGTTGCACATCTTTTCAAAAATTATATTTAGTCGAAATTCCATTAGCATCTGCAACAATTATGACTGGTATTCGGATGGCTGCGGTTATGACCGCTGGATTTGCAACACTTGCTTCATTCGTTGGTGCAGGCGGATTAGGTGATTTTATTCACCGCGGACTTACCATAAATGATCCTAGCTTAGTGTTGTGGGGTGCTGTTCCTGCCGCATTA
>CAZYCO010000035.1:15912-18734 GCA_964645885.1 uncultured Gammaproteobacteria bacterium | reverse complement strand
ATTAGATGTTATGCAGTATGATGAAGTATTACTTTATCTTTCTAAATTTCATTTCAAAAATAAAATTTCATTAAATTTCTTATTAGATAAAAGTATTTTTTCTAATTTTGAACAGTTCAAAACTAAATTTATTTCTAGTGAAATATCACAAAATAAGATATTCACAACCAAAGATCTAACTAGTAGTGAATTGTTACCTAAGTACAAAATTTATCTTTTAAAACTGATAGAATTCTGGTGGAAAAATAGAACTAAGTTGCACATTAAATATTTTGACGATTTATTAAATCGTCTTTTAAAAGAAGCGAATAATAAATACGAACACCAGTTAGAATGTTATGTTGATTTAGAAGGAAAGGTATTTGTTTCACAAGATAAAAGTATTAAAGAAGCCGAAAAGTTTTATTTCAAATCTATGCATTCTTTAAAATACTATGATTCATTAGAGCAAATTTCTAGCAAGTTCTTTAACCAAACGACTTTTGAGATGTTAGGCCAATCTCTAGAAAATAAATTAATAGCAAACTTTAATCTTCGAAATAGTTTAATTGAGTTAATGTTAGAGCAATTAATTGCAACTCCTATATTGGAACATTAGAGAAACTATGAGTAGTAATATCTAAAGTACCATCTGTATTTGATGCATCCACTATTCTTTCTTTAGAAGCATTGTTTTGAGCGGTCTTAGGCGTTTTTGGGGTTTTAAATGTTATAAAAGGAGAACTATGAAACTTGAGTCTTGCTTTTGAAATTGAGCGTTCAAATAAAGACGCGGTCTCAGTAGAGTCCATACTATTATAAGTGGTGTTATTATGATTACCTTCATCCTCATTTGGTTTTTCCGTTGTATCTTGATTTAAAATTACGTAACGCTGCGAACTTATTTTTTTATTCTGCGCAATCCAAATTGCGAACATTACTGCTGCAGTAACAGTTGCTCCAATAGCAAGTCCAGCGTCAATTCCTATTAATCCTAAATCTGCTACAAATCCCAAAGTTGGGCTTATTGGTGCGACTAAAAGTGCAGTTAAAGCTATTTTGATTATATTAGGCCAGAAGAACATATCTAATCCATATAAGCCTGCAGAAGCAGTATCGCGCAGAGTTGAAGCCATAGTTGCAAATACAAGTATGCCAAAAGTCCATCTAATAGTTGCTTCGTGTTTTTGTGCTGAAGCTGGCATGTAACCCGATGCCATTTGCACTGGAATAGTTAACATTAATGCTGCTGGAATAACGTATATCAATGCGCTAAGTACAAGACCGACATTGCCATAGAAATTTGCCATTTTGCTTTGGCCTTTACCTCGAAAGAGCGATACCTTATTTTGTGTAGCTTTTACAATTCCTTGTGATATGCCAGAAGTCCAGGTTAAATATTGTGTCGCAGCCTGATCAATAGCTAAAGCAGTTACCCCTAAACTTCCAATCATTAGATTTACGCCAAATCCAGTAATACTACTTATAACATTCCAACCTAATACTGCTGCTGCTTTTTGAATAATAATCTTACTTACTTCCACAGCATGATTTTTATTAAGATTGAAGAGTTGAAAATTTCTCATCTCTTGGTTCTTCAAAAAATATAGATAACAGCCGATTAAACTAAGTAAGGCCTGTGCTGTTGTACCATAACCATATCCTTTGACTCCTTGTTTAGGAAATCCTGGCGCTCCAAAAATAAATAAATAATTTACACCGATTCCGGATAGCACGCTTAATAAATTAAAAGCCATAAGGAACTTTGTCTTATTGGCTGCAATAATTAAATTAGTATTTGTTTTTAATAACGCTTGGGGAATAAGTGAGAATGAATATGGAATTACAAAATGTCCAACAATTTCAATAACTTCAGGTGGTTGTCCAAAAAAATGCATAACGGGTTTGAAGGCCCAAAGTACAGCAAATTGTGGCACGGTAGCAATGATACTCAGGAGCCAACCTTGTTGCACAATCGTATTAATGGGATAAGAAGTTGAAGCGAGTAATCCACTTACTTCACTATATTGAGAACTTTCTTCTTTTTTATATTTTCTTCCAAGTTCATTACTAATTAAATTAAATACAGGTTGATCAATACTGATATCAAAAAGCGCGACAAAGACTAAAGCGCTTTCAATCGTACTTGTAGCAGCAAGTACATCTTCACCAAGCCTTGAAAGCATATAGATATTTGCAAAGGTGCCTGCTATTTGAAGGTAATTAATTACGCTAACAGATCCAGATAAGGCTAAAATATCTAAACTTGCTTGTTTGACGTTTGTGTTTTCAGATAAATGCTCAACGTTATTTGGTAATCCTTTGTCTGTAACTATTTCTTCACTCTCTTCATGTTCTTTCTCATTTTCTTCTTCTGTTTCTTGTAGTAACGCTTGTTGCTTTAAAATAGGCGACTTAAGCATTTGAATTTTCCTTGTAGATTAAATTAATAAATTGGAAATTTTGTGTCGATTTCTTTATGCCAACTTAAAAGTCCGCCTTTCAGATTTTTAACTTTTTTAATTCCTTTATTTTTTAAAATCTGTAATGCTTTTCTTCCGCGTTGTCCGGATTTGCAGTAAAGAACAATGAGTTTATCTTGGGGTAAAGATTCAATTTTTTGTTCTAGTTCGTTTAGTGGAATTAATACCCCACCCAAATTTGTTATCTTATGTTCAAATGGTTCACGAATATCTACTAATTGAATTTCCGAATTTTCAGACTGTAATTTTTTCTGTAAATCAAAAACAGATATTTCATCATTTTCATAATCTGATTCGCAAACAAAGTTATATTCCGATATTAATTTTTCAAAATTGAAATTTTCATGATGTGAGCAACAC
>CAZYCO010000035.1:15102-15780 GCA_964645885.1 uncultured Gammaproteobacteria bacterium | reverse complement strand
GCTTCATTTGCTTGCAAGCATCCTAGAATCCCAGGAAGTACTCCAATGACACCAGCTTCAGAACAATTAGGAGAAAATTCTTGAGGAGGTGAATTAGGAAAAATACATCTATAGCACGCTGTTTTTTTGTTAGGTTGAAATAAAAAGCATTGGCCTTCAAATCCAAGAATACTTGCTGAAATCAAAGGTTTATTTAAATAAAAACAAAAATCATTTAGTAAGTATTTTGTTGCGAAATTATCTGTTCCATCAATAACTAAATCATAATTTTCTATAATTTCCTTAACATTAGTTTGATCAATTTTTTGAATGTACTGCAAAACACTTACTTCAGGATTGAGAGCATGAATTTTTTTTGCTGCAACATTGGTTTTCGAATAACCAATTTCATTTGAGGAAAATAGGATTTGACGATGCAAGTTACTTAATTCAATTTGATCAAAATCAACAATTCCAATAGTTCCTATACCACTTGCTGCAAGGTATAAAAGAATAGGGGAGCCTAAGCCACCAGCGCCAACGCATAAGACTTTACTTTCTTTTAATTTTATTTGACCTTCAATTCCAACTTCAGGAAGTGCGATTTGCTTGCTATAACGATGCAATTCATCTTTCGATAGGAGATGAGTTTTAAAATCCATTTTAATTATCCCTAAATATCTAACCACCTGATAAAGC
>CAZYCO010000035.1:6839-15012 GCA_964645885.1 uncultured Gammaproteobacteria bacterium | reverse complement strand
ATAACAAATTATAAAAGGTTGCAAATTATTATTCGCATCAAAGCAAATAGATTTAATTTCAGGAAACAGTGAAACTAAATTTGAAAGAAGCGCTTTTACTGAATTGCCTTCAATTTCATGTTCAGTTTTGCCACCACATAATTTTCCTAGTGTTGCTGGTAAAACTATCTTAGCCATGAGTACCTCCTGCGCCAGGAGTAAATGTTTTATTATTATTGTTAGGATCGTCTGTTAATGATTTCTCCGGTCTATGGTGGGCAAGTTTATTTTTATGAAATGAATACCAGCCAACTACAGGTACTAAAGTATTTTCATTTTTATTTTGAACATTATTCTGCGCAGTAATTAATTGGTTTTGCAAAAATTTCAAAAGAGGAGCGACATATAAGTTTAAATCCCACCACTCAGCCCACAAATCCTCTGCTATATGATGTTCTGCAACTACTTTGGAACCTGAGAATCTTCTGATAATAGGATGTAAAAATTGTCTAGGATTTTGATCTGGATTTATAACAAAATCTTCTCCTTGTTCTGATAAAGGAAGATTTTTTTCTAGCGTGGTGTAATTCAACGTAATTGTATAATAATGGGAATTTTTTCCTAATATAGAATTGTGTACATAATCAACAGGTAAGCTTTCATAATAAGTCGCTATTTTATTATCTTCTGAAATAATTACTACATCACACATAAAACCAAATTGTTGCCAAATTGAGGAGCTTTGATTAATTCTTTCAATCATTGCATACGTTAACAATTCTGGATCACACTCAATGCTTAGGCCATTTAATGGTTGATTGTAATACTTTGCATTTAATATTTTATGCAGTGCTTCAACATTGTATCTAAATCCGTGAATAAAACCGGAGGCTGTTTTTTTATAATCTCTGGCTTGAGATAATGTACCAATAAAATATAAATCTGGGATATTAGTTGATTCCCATTCATGTGTTTGAGCTGGAAAACGTTGATTGATAGTTAATTGGGGCTTACATGTTTCATCAAAAATAGAATCATCAAATCGAAAACCAGTACAAGCAATGACTCGATCGTAAATTAGAACATCTTCTTGTTTATTACCATCGTAAATGACAGTGACATAATAGAATCCATTATTATATTCAATACGTACAATCTCATCTGCAAGAATAGAATTTTGTGATTTAAGTTGATACGTATCAACAATATTATTATTTACTGCTCGAATATGTCCTGGAAAATGGGTTGTCCATGCGAAAGTCATAGGAGTAGGGCTAGTTAAATGAATATTCGATGTAGTTTCAACTAAGCTATTTGCAGTCTCAAAAGCAGAATTTCCTTTGCCAATAATTAAGACCCTTTTATTTTTAAACTGATTAGGATCAATATTAAAGCTTTCATATTTTTCAGCATATTCAATACCTGGAATAGGGGGGATATATGATTTTGAAACACCTGTTGCGATAATCAATTTATTACATTCATATGTCTCACCATTTTGTATGGTTAAGACAAATTTATTATTAATCTTGGAAACCTTAACTACTGTTGCATTGAATTCAATTTTTAAATTATTTTGTGTTGCATAATCTGCAAGGTACTTAACAATATCATCTGCATCAGGAAAGTATTTTCCAGTATATTGAGTGAATAATAATTTTTCATTATCACTTAGTAGCGAATTCCAATCCCATCTTAAATTCAGATCGTAATCGTTATAACCGGTATTAGGTTTGTTAATAGAAATTAATGTTCTATGTCTAGGAAATTTTTGAAAAAAGCTTCCGGGAACAGAATTTGATTCTAAAACTAAATAATTTTTTTTTTCTTTTTCTAAATAGTACGCCATTTGCAAACCTGCGGGGCCTGCACCAATGATTAAACAATCAGTAGTTTTCATATAGGTCACATCCTTGTTTTTATTTAAATAGCAATATTCAAGCTAGTCTGTTTTAAACATCGACTTTGTCTTGATTTTTAATACTCTTTATTTCATTTGATTACGTAGGTGCTGCTAATTTCAGTTTCCATGCGAATTAGCGAGGAAAATTTACATAAAGATTTTATGTAAATCAAATGAACAAATTAAAATAAAAGAAAAACTTACGAGCTCTTACCGAAATTAACAAACATTAATGATTCATTTGATGTGTTTAGCCATTTGAATATTAAGTTAAATATTTATTTATTTACAATAAACCTTACAGGCTTAAAAAATGAAACTAAAAATTTATTCGCACAAAAAATTAGTCAAATACATGATAATAAATTTCATAATCTTTTAACCAGAAAACGTAGAAGCCAATGGATTTGCGAAGCAATAGAAGCGTTTTTGCAATTACCGGAAAGTGATGTCTGTGAATTAACTGGTATTGCTGATGAAATGGATAAATTAAATAAAAAAATAAATTTAAAATTATCTAATGAATTAGCACAGAAAATTGATAACGCTTTAATTGATGTCCGAAAAAAATATCCTGATCTAGAAGGCGTTAAAGGAAAAATTATAAGAGCAAGTATTATTCAAAGGTTAATTGGCAGATTTAATTAAACAATGTCTAATCTATTTAGTTTAAATATATAAATGTCTTCAATTATTGTGATAAATAAAATAGAGCAGGGAATAATGATTTTTATTTTCTTGTTGTATTTGTAATTTTTTTGAATTTGATTAAATAGTCAGAACAATAATCACTGTAACCAATATTTCTGAATAAATAAAAAATTTTTCTAGTCCAACAAAGCAAAATTTATTTTCCTTTTACACCACAAGGCATCTAATCTTATGCAAACATGTAATCTAAATGCAATTAAGCAGTATGTTCTTTGGAATTTTTTCAAAAAATTTGCAAGCCTTTGAATGAATTTAAAAATTTTTTTTAAATTTGATTTACTTTTAAGTCGACATATTTTAATAGAGCGCTTTCCAAAAAAAGTTATTTTAATAGGCTCTTAATAAAACGATAGAAGTAACAGGAGGGATGAATGTTACCACAAGGACGTTTAAATTCTGTCAACCAGAATCTTTCTTTTTTAAATTCAGATGGCACGGCTCGAGATTTTCATAGCATTGATACAACGTTACAAGATTTGTTAGCAGAACAAGTGCTTGCAGCGCAAAATGAATCTGTCAAGCCTACGACAACGCAATTACCTAGCTGTATTTTAGATTGCACTACACATCAGTTAGTTGCTCATTTTAATAATCCAAACAATAGTACTGAATTTCGTAACGTCACCGAAAAAGTAATTAATGAGATTCTGTTGCAATTTAATAAAAAAGGTATTTGGCAGCCTGAAGATATTGCAGCGATAGCACCGCTAGTGGCATCAAAAGATAAACGTGCGCGAAGAACAATTATTAATACGTTATTGAAACGTTTTTCAAGCGACAGCGAACCAGAGCCAGATATTATTCGCGGCTTAGCTGAAGTTATTCGTTTTACATCAATAGATAACTCTACAAATGCCCAACAAACGAACAATAACAATATTCCAAAAAAGAAATTAAACCTCGAACAACATCAAATTAATAATATTTTTAACAAATTAAGAAATTCGGTGACCTTGCAAAATAGTTCAAAAGAGTCTGTACGTACGTATCTTGCAGCATTAAATAAAGTTCTTAATGTCATGTTTGATCAAGGGTTGACAGTCACAAGTGATGAAACAGCGGGTCTATTACAAACATTGCGCGAAATGCAAGATGATGGCGAAGATCCAGAAATTATTTTTCGGGCTAACTATGCAATTGAAGCGTTAATTCATTTATACGATCCTAATGATACGCTTAGCGAATACTTCAAAGTGGGTCTGGATGTATTTGATAGTGCAGCAGGTGTCGTTACCAGCGGTGTTAATCCAATAAATTTACTTGGCAGTATTAAAGGATTATTAGGCGCTACCATTAATGCAGGAAAAAAGATCCAAGACAATTGGAGCAATCCTTGGTACATCTTGCTGCGATTCGTTGAAAAATTCATCAGTACAGATGTCAAAACCTTCCAACAATTGAATCAATTCTTTAATTCAACAGTCTTAAAAAATTATTTAAATACACACAATAGTAAAGGCAAAAACAGCAAACTGTTTGCTTACGGACTAATTAAAAATTTAGCAGCTTTGTTTCCACGCAGCACACCGCTTATACAGGCAAATATTATTGTGATGATGGGAAAAATTGCAGGCCTTATTCCAATTCATGTCAATGAAACATCAAATAATAATAATCAAATAACACCTTCTTATTACTGGCCTGCTGATGTTGATATTCAAATGATTGTCCAAAAAACCTTGGAAACATTTAGTGTTCGTTCTGCTGATCAAGAACCATCAGAAACAACTGCAGCAGAAACAGATCAAAACTCAAAATATGCTAAAGCGACAGATTTAGATAGTTTTATGCAAACTAAACTGGAGCAGCTATTGAAAGATATTAAAGCGCCTAGTAATAATAATACTTCGCCAAGCGATGAACAGCGCTCAAGTAACACGATTGAGCTGACAATTGCTAATCAAATTAATGAATTTACTAATGTCTTGATTCAACAAATTGAGCAAAAAATTGCAATACAAAACCCGAATCAGACAACGACACCTTCACAATCAAGAGTGCAAAACAATACTTCACAAAACAGTATTAATGCACAAATGGAAGAGCATAAACGTAAATTTTCAAAACCTAAAAAACTACTCAATTCAGCAGCAAACACGATTACAAAGCAGGTCAATCGCGTTCGATCCCAATCTAATTTTACAGGCTTTATTCCAACAAGTGATTCGACGGACGATATATCAAGTCACGCAACAGAAATTCAATTAAATGCTAATGCGCATTCAATTGAAGAATCAATGATTACTGCTGGCGATGATGAATTAAAACTGTTTGTGAAAACCCAATCTGTTATGACATCCATGGTTGAAAATGCTTATAAAAAAGCAGCGCCGCTAGATTACCGATTAGAACTACTGCGTCGCGAAGATTTGAAACGATTAAGCACCAAAGCGATGGAAGAAAATTTTGCAACTTATGTGCAACCAACATATACGCAACGTTTGGAAGAGTTAGATACGCAACAAGCTTTATTGGAATACAATACAGACTCTGCCATCACACAAAACCAAACCAAGCCATCACTGATTAAAAAAGTTGAAGATTATATTCATCAGCCAACAGAAGCAGAATTGCTCCTTATTCAAGGAAGCTCTGGTGCCGGTAAAAGTTTATTCAGTGGTCTATTAGTAAAGAACTTTTGGTTAAATTATAAAACGCACCAATCCTGTATACCGATTACTATGACGCTTAATCAATTGCGTCATACCACTGAATGCTTTGAAACCTTGTTGCTAGAGAAAGGATTTAGTCGATTAGAAATTGATAAACTAAAAGCAGACATTAACGCTGGCACACGTACATGTGCGCTCATTATTGAAGGCTACGATGAAATAAATTCAGCGCTAAATTTATTTGATGAAGCTAATTTAGGTAATCCGCAACTAGCAAAAACTAAAAAGATTATCACCGCACGTATCGGCTCGTTTCCAATAGAAGATTTTAATAAAATTGAGCAAATATTTATTATCCCGCTAGATACACAAACGCGTAATGAATATTTAAATAAATTTGTTGATGCTCGATATAAAACTATGGCCTTAAGCATATTTCAGCAAAATAAACCATTACTGAATGCACTTCAACAATGGCTAAATATTGAATTCCAAAAAACAAAAACTGCTACATCAAATCCAGCAACAACAAAGAATGAAATAACGATTTCATTTCAACCAGATTCTATTGTCGCTCACATTCTAAAAAGAGCATTAGTGCTGCTTCAACAAAAACAAAATAACAAGAAGCCCAATGAAGTAGATTTTTTAGAAGTTTTAACGATTGCTTTGCTTGAACACTTATCAAGCGAATTAAAAAGCGGCGTTAATGCATTAAATGTAACGGAAGATTTAAAGAAAAATCCGTTTATCTTAAAAATGTTGATTGAAGCATTACCAGTTTTACAAACGAAAAATAATAAATCAATTAATAAAGCTATTATTTATGATGCTTTTATTAATCAATATTATGAAAAACGAAAGAAACTAATGGTTGTTGGCAAAGGTTTGTTTGCGCCTAATTATAATTTTAATGATGCATTTAATAAATTTGCGCAAACTCTAGCAGTTACAATGTGGATGCAAACGCCAGAAGTGATTTCCGCCCCAGTTAAACCAACAACTTTTATTCCGGAAGAAACAGAAGCGCATAAATTTGAAAATGCTGAAGCGCTTTATACCTTCAAAGCGTTGCTCGACAATGATAACGCCAAAAAAAATGAGGCAAACGAAGTGCTTCTTCATTGCATACCGGCTGTTAAGACCGGTAACAATGTTGCATTTATTCATAAATCAATTCGCGACTATTATATTGCTTGCGAAATCTTCAATGAATTACAGTATCTAATCAATTTGTATGGTCGAGAAAAAGATTTCAAAAAAATCCATATTAAAGCGGATGCATTGAAAAATTTTTGTCTGCAAGTTGAAAAACTATCTAGAGATTATGAAGTTCTAAGTTTTTTAAGTGATAAAATTGAAAATGAAATAGCAAATTATGATGTTTTATTAAATCTCGTCAAAATTTCCAAACTATATCCAAATGAATTTGCTCGAATCTCAGCTAATATTATTTCTATTTTAGTCTTCATGCATTATCCATTAAGTGGTGAAGATTTATCTGGCATTCATATTCCAGGTGCAAATTTAACTGGTGCAATTTGCGATAAAACCAATTTTCAAGGCGCAAATCTTTCCGACGTTAATTTTCAACATGCTTGGATCGCTGGAGCAGATTTTAGAAAAGCAGATTTGAGTTCCGTTCGTTGGGGCGAACATGCCTATATTTCGAGTAAAGAACCATTTCCAAATCTAAATGAATTAGCTCAAGTGCAAGTGGCTGTATATAGTCCTAATCGTAAGTGGCTTGCAACCGCTATTAATGGTTCTGCTTGTTTATACGAATGGAATGAAGCGCATAAACGATGGCTGTTTACTAAGTTATTAAATGATAAAGATGAAACCCCTATCCAACAGCTTTTGTTCAGTCCAGACAGTAGTAAATTGCTGACTATACGTTTCTCTTCTTCTAAAACAAATAAAGACGAAACTTCTTGTGCATCTTGGGAGTTAAACTCCGCTAAATCGCCTTATCAATTTTCTGTTAATGGTCATGCACAAAATATTTGTTATTCACCTGATAGTAAAACTATTGCGGTATTGGATGAAATAAATCAAACAGTTAAATTACATCATTTGGATCAGCGTAAAGCAGAACCTTTGCTTTCTTATAGTTATTCCATAACAAGTATTGCTTACACTTTAACTGCGTTGTCAGTTAATAAACGTAAACAAATGTTACTTTACACCTGTGACAGCAACGACATGCTTATAATTTTTGAAGGAAATAAACAAACAAAAACAATATCGTTGCCAATAGATAAGAATACTTATGTCAAGAAAATTAAAATTTATCCTGAGAGTAAATTGATAGCTGTTTTATTAAGCGATCATCAAATCGAAATCTTTAAAGAAGTTGGTTCTCAGGAAACAAAATTAATACCAATTTATTCCGTTAACTTGAATGATAATAGTTGCGAAGTTGTAGATGTGATGTTCAATGATGATTGGTCGCGTTTCATTGTAGTGTCTCAGAAAAAAGATATTCAAACTAATAAAGACGGGCAAAGAAAAGAAAAAACTATTACGCGCATTCAGTTGCACGAGAAAGTACAATCAGTAAGTGATAATAATAATTTGAATGACAGCTATAAGCGCGTCGCTTTTTCTCTTAACAATTTAGAAAAAGTGAAACAAGTACAAATGGATGCACGTGGTGATTTCATCGCTATCGGTCGTGAAGATGGTGCGGTGTATTTATGGAATATTAAAAATAAAGATGCAGGCACAACGCCTATTGCTGAATATAAACATGCAAATGAGATCACCAGCATTCATTTTCATCTAGCAGAAGGATTGCTAATGACGTCCAGCTTGGATGGCACAGTCAGATTTTGGGAATACGCTGTTAAACCTAGACAAACAGATGACAATACGCGCGGATTTAAAAATCCTGTAACGCATCTGCAATTTAATGATGATGGTACAATTTTAATTGCCAAAAGCAGTACTGACGTAAAAGAAGTGA
>CAZYCO010000035.1:1127-6823 GCA_964645885.1 uncultured Gammaproteobacteria bacterium | reverse complement strand
GTTACAAATGGTAAATTGCTAAATCGATTCCCTAGTGATCCAACAAAAAAAGCAAACGTTGCAGAATCATCTAGTTTTAATCGCTATCAGCAATTGGAATTTAAACCAGAAGAAGGCAGTGCTCTTTACTTTAAAGAAGAAACGGCTGCAGACGTTTTCTCATTATTAAAAACAACACGCGATCAGTTTGTTGCAGCGCTGCTTGCATTAAAAGATGATCCAAGTGTGCGCCAAATCTTAGCTCCTGAAATTACTCAAGCATTGATGGCGTCTCATTTATCTTTGCCTGATAGTAATACCGCTGCTTGGCAACAATGGCTGCACTGCAAAACTGATTTTAATAACTTTGTAGAAAAGTTCTGTGAAATTCCAGCAGATCAATATCAGCCGCTTGAATTGGAATTTTTTATTTCAAGATTGAAATCAAATGAAAATAAAACAGATCTTGTTGAAACCTTAACCGAAAAATTCAACGCTCTCTTGAAAGCTAAAAGTGAACTCGAAAACTTCTGCTCAAGTAGCGAAATTTTCGAGTTTTACCTCAATACATATCGTGAAATAAGCGCACAGACATTATTACTTTATGCTAAAGCCAAAAATATTAGTCTGCATTTGCTCAAGCAAAAAGATAGTAAAGAAAAAAGTTTAGTGTCTTTAGGATCTTATCGCTCTGATTCAGCAGAACAGGTTATTTATTTATTGCAAAAAGATCAGGCTAGCGGCTACGTTTTATTAAAAACCGTAGATAAATTACCAGCCAATACTAGTGCTAGAAGAAGTACAATCATTACCGGTTCTTTTAAATCTGACAATGAGCAAGTCAGACAAGATAATATCAATGATAACAATAATGCTCGTCCAGAATTGAATAAACAGAAATCACGTGCATCAATGTCACGTGCAAATTTGATACAACAAGATGCTGTCCAATATCGTATGAATTCTTTTGGACAAATAAATATTCGAGAAAAGTTTTCTAAAGAAGAAGATAATAATCATTTTGAAGATGAAGAAGCAAATGAACAAATATCTGTTTTAAAAGAAAATATAGTCGCAACACAAACAGCCTTAGGTATTTCAACAACAACGATAGAAGATGCGCAACTTGCTAAAATTTATCGTGAATTAGCACATTTCGAAAAGATCCATTTACCGAATGACATTGAGCAAAAGCTCAGTCAGCAAATTGTTCCGCAGTTGAAAATTGTTATTCATCGCAACAAAGAAATCTGCGCATTTGCCAGTACTTCTGGCAATGTCTGGATTTATAAAAAGAAAGCGAACTCTGAAAAAATCAAAGTATGGCAACTCGTGTATTGGAAAACATCAAATCCATGTTTGAATGCTTATAAATGTAATATTGAAGGTACACGTAATGTTTCAGAAGTCAGTTATTCATTATTTACTCAACATAATCATGTAGGATCGCCAAGAATTGATGCCGAGTGTTTTCCAGATTGGAACGAATATCATTTAGCAGCTGCGCGCAACGATGTGACTATGATTGATAAAGGTCTTGCAGTCAAAGATGCTTGGTTAGATGTAAAAACGCCTGCCGAAGGTTATACGCCACTGCATATTAGTTGTATGTATAATGCATTAGAGGCGGCTAAATTATTGTTACAAAATAATGCGGATTACACAGCATTAGATCGATTAAATAGAATTCCCGCAGATAATATTCGCTATAATCCAGATAAATTTACTCAATTTGTACCGCATAAAGATGCTTCAAATCCTCATTGGCCTATATTTTTTGTTGCAGTTTATGAAACAGCGAAAAAAATGGCTTTGGATAAATTAGATGTTGTTCCAGAAGGTGCGTTCAAATACATGCTTGGATATCAGGATAAACTTACAGCGTATTTAAATGAAACAGTTCCTATCCTGCATACCAATGACAATTACGAAGGATTAAGCGCTTTGCATTATGTTGCGCAACAAGGCAATCCAGTGTTATTGGAGGTCATCATAGATGTGATTGAAAAACATAAAATCAAAATCAAGTCTAATAATCCTGAA
Source organism: uncultured Gammaproteobacteria bacterium (assembly GCA_964645885.1). Classification (GTDB taxonomy): domain Bacteria; phylum Pseudomonadota; class Gammaproteobacteria; order CAZYCO01; family CAZYCO01; genus CAZYCO01. The sequence goes on along the minus strand of CAZYCO010000035.1, from coordinate 4,801 downwards.
AATATTAATATGTATAGTTCCGTGATTAACTTACCGGATGCTACAGGCAAAACGATGCTACATCATCTGATGCAACAAACACATGATTACGCGCTGGCAATGTTGCAACTGCTACTTGAACATGCGTCGGAACTGGTTCTTGATTTAGCTGCTAAAGATGAAAAAGGTGAAACGCCGCTGCATGTTGGTATTGAAACGATTAATCAATATCTAAAATCAAATTTGAATAATTCTAATGATAATAATTTGGTTGACTCAGAGAGTTCTCGTCAGAAAAAAGCATCTTTTGTTGAGAAAATGGTAGAGTGTTTGATTAAAGTAAGTCAAATAAAAAATCCTATTGCACTCGATATATCTTCAACAAGTCATGGTAATACCGCGTTGCATTTAGCAGTTTCATATCGATTGGTAGCTATTGTAGAACTGCTTCTTGCTGCAGGCGCTGATCCAAATGTGTCAAACAAGTATGGCCGATCTCCGCTTCATTTAGCTGTTAAGATTAATCCAGAACAAGATGAAAGAGGCTTAGCGATTGTAAAATTGTTAACCGAATGTTCACGCACAGATGTTAATCTTAATAATAAAAATGATCAGTATGGCGAAGGCACGGCTTTACATAGCGTCGCTGAAACCGGCTATATTCAATATGCAAAAATGCTTTTAAGTGCACACGCAGATGTTTCAATCAAAGACAAGAATGATCAAACTGCGTTGATGCGCGCGCAAGAAGCAGAGCATGATGATATGAGCAATTTACTGAACGAATATGCACAAAACCAGTTAAATCAAGCTGTAAACGAATCAGATAGCAATAACAACAATAACAGTGTTCAAACAGATAATTCATTGGTTCATGCAGTGTATCTTGCGAAAGACATTTATAAAAAAATTAAACCAAACCGCTTTTTTGCGTCACAAGAAAACACATTATCCCAGTCTATTTCTAATGTAGGCGGTTCGCTCTTTAAAATGAATGTTGATGAAGTTTATTCTCCAATTACACATTCAACCGCAGCTAAAATACTGCGGTTCGCAAGAAAAGACAAAAATAGCGATAAAAACACAGTCATTTTGCGTTTTACAAATGATGAAATTGCAAAAGCATTTAAAGAAAAAATAGTTCAGGAATTTGGTCAAGAAGCAATTGTATTAGCAACATCGCAACATACAGCTTCGAGTGAAGAACATACTTCATCGATGCAAATGTAAAAACTTATGGAAATTTCAAACAGGCAGTGTTCACGTTGCCACGTGTTTTACTGCCTAAGTTTAACCAGACGTATTAAATATGGATATAAACATCCTGCTGTGAAAAACATGGGATGCATAAAAGAAAAGGAGTTCTTAAATAATTATGATGCGGACGATATCAAGCTTTTTGGGTCGAGATAACACACCACCTCCACCGCCACAACAACAGACACAACAGACACAACAAACGCAATCTAGTGATAATGCTCCTCCTATTACTACTCAAGTTGGTATGCAAGGCACGCCTCGAGAATTTGCTGAGCTTGAAGAACAATTTTGGAATTTGTTAACTGCAGAAATTTCTGCAAGACAAGCACAAATAAATTCAACAACAGAAGAAACGCAAACTAATAAAAAAACCTTGCCGCAATGTATTCTAGACTGCAATACGCATCAATTGGTGGCACTTTACAACAAATCGAATCAACCAAATCAAAAAAGTAAATTTAAAGAGCAAGTTTTAAAAAGAGTCATAGAGAAAATTATTCTCGATTTTTGTAATAAGAAAATATGGCAAGCAGAGGATATTGCTGCTGTCGCTCCACTCATGGCCTGCAGTGATAACAAAATTAGACGCAACATATTAAATGTATTTTTCCGCAAGTTTAAAAAAGATCAAATTCTTGATCCCGATATCATGCGTGGTTTTGCTGAATTGATTAAATTTGCGTATATGAAATCCAATCGCTCACAGATAAGTAATCAAAATAACAATAATAATGTTTCAGAAGAAGAAAAACCGCTATCACCAGAAGAAATTAATAGTATTTTTAATGCTTTTAAAATGGTTTTGAAAGATAAAGAACTTCCTGAGAATGCAAAACTAACTTATTTGGCTGCTTTGAATAAAGTGCTGAATACGATGTTAGATCATGATGTTCCTGCATCATTAGAAGATACAAAAGCACTGAAAGAAAAATTAGAAGCACTTTGCAAAGATGAAATTACCGAAATCGTTTATCGAGTAAAATATGCTGGCGAAGCTTTGACTCGTATTGCTGAAACGGAAGATAGAATAAAAGGGGTGTTTAAAACTTCTTTTGATGTAGTTAATAATGGTGCCGCACTTGCTTCCGCTGGATTCAAGCCAATGGATGTTTTTCCAGCTGTGCTGTCTTTATTAGGAGCTTTCACAAACCTTGCAGAACAAATCAAAGATGGATGGAGAAACCCTTGGTACACCTATTTACGTATCTTTGAAAAATTTATCAGCGCAGAGCCTGAGACGTTCAATTATCTGTTTAGAATTGTGAGGTCTGATGATTTTCACACATTTTTAAAAGATGCTGACCCAATCAATAGAAAATATTTTAGCTATGGTTTAGTCAAAAACCTTGCTGTATTACTTACGCGTAGTTCGCCTGTTATTCAAATCAATATCATTATATTGCTTGGCAAAATAGCAGGTGTAATTCCGTATAAAGAAACGCCTGAGACAAGTAATAATAACAACCAGGCAACGCCTAGTACGATTAAACATTATTGGCCTACTGATCCCACTGTTAAAAAAAGAATATTAAAAACCTTAGAAGCCTATAACACTTTATTAGCTAATCGAGAAAATTCAACGACACAACATTCTGCTTTACAGGGTATGAAAGTTAATAAGCAGAATGATCTTGATTTATTCATGCAAGAAAAAATCTCAGATTTATTAAAAAAAGCCACCTCTACTGGCAATGAGGTTGCAGAAACTACAGCTTCAACAGCACAGACGGATAACGCTTCAAATAATAACAATGAAGCTCAAGAAACATCAGAGCAAACAATTGCAAAAAAAATGGATGAATTGATTAGTTGTTTAATTGTAAAAATTGAGCAAATACTCGTAACGTCGCGATCAAGTACTACGCCTGCGCAACAAAATCCAACATCTGTGCCGCAACAGCAGCTAACACAACAAACAGATATAGAAGCACAATTGAAAGCTGAAAAAGCAAAAGAGAAAAGCAAACGAAAAGTATTATTTCAATATCTTCAAGATAAAAAGAATTCTGCAACCAAGTTTTTTGTGCGCCAATTTAATATTGATGATTCGGAAGAAGTACTTAGTAATCTTAATGACCTCATGACCGAAGAGAATGAACAATGGATAGGGACATATGCAAAAGTCACGATGGATGACGATGAATTAAAACTGATGTGCAATACCGCTGCCACTATGAAAACCATGATTGAGAAAGCATATGAAGCAGCAGCGCCACTCGATTATAAATTGGAATTATTACGCAAAGAGGATTTAAAACGATTAAATACCAAAGAAATGCAAGAAAATTTTGCTAACTTTGTTGAACCGACATGTGTAAACCGATTTGAAGATTTGAAACAAGCCACTCGGCAAAACAGTTCACCTCTAAAAGAAGCTATTACTAAAGGTTATATTGCTCCTTTTCAAAGTACTGCAACTACAAATTCAGAAACTA
>CAZYCO010000035.1:0-1112 GCA_964645885.1 uncultured Gammaproteobacteria bacterium | reverse complement strand
AACTAAAAAAGGTATTGAAAATTCTGATTTAGCTTTAATCCAAGGTGTGTCAGGTTCAGGTAAAAGCTTATTAATTAGTATTATTGTGAAAAGTTATTGGGAAGAATACATTCCTTTTCATCAAGAAAAATGTATTCCAATTTTGATTACACTTAATCAATTGCGCAATTCAGATAATCTAACTCTGGATCATTTACTGGAAAAAGATAAAAACTTTACGCCAAGAGAAATAGAAGCATTGAAGGCATCAATTAAGAAAGGAGAGCGCCTTTGCGCAATTTTTATTGAAGGCTACGATGAACTGAATGTGTCATTGAATTTATTTGATAAGCTTAGAATTGGCGATGACAGTGATTGGGAAAATGCTAAGAAAATTGTTACCGCACGTATTGGCTCATTTCCGATTGATCAATTTAATCAAGTCAAACAATTTTTTATTGTTCCTTTTGATAATGAAGCGCGTAACGCTTATTTCGAAAAATTTATCAATGTGAAATACCAGACTATGATCACAACTTTATGGTCATCTGCATTTCAGCAACAGCAATCACTGAATCCATCGCAAAAAGCACTTGAGCTAAATAAATTGAATGCCGACATTCAAAAAAGCCTGGAAAAAGAACTTGAAAGTTTAAAAGGTATTGATGATCTTAAAAAAAATCCGTTCATTTTGAAAATGTTGATTGAAGCTTTGCCGGTATTAAAGCAAAAAAATAAAGATAAGAAGATTAACCGCGCTGACATTTATGAAGCATTCATTGAACAATATTATGAAAAGAGAAAAAAGCTACTCACTAGTCCTCAAAGTGGCTTTCTTAAGCAGAATACGCAAAATTTATTTACGCCTAATTACAAATTTAATACTTCTTTCGGTAAATTTGCGCAGCGTTTGGCGGTGAAGATGTGGACTGAAAATATTGTCGCTGCACCAGTTAAACCAACAACCTTTTTAGCAGATGATGAACAATATCATCATAAATTCAAATCGTTATTGGATAATGAAAATAATGATAAGCGTAGCGAAAATGAAATTCTTTTATTTTGTATCCCTGCGATTAAAACAGGTAATAATGTAGCTTTTATTCATAAATCGATTCGCGATTATTATATTG
>CAZYCO010000034.1:10617-19395 GCA_964645885.1 uncultured Gammaproteobacteria bacterium | reverse complement strand
GAGGGGCAATTTTTTCAATTTTTTTCTTCATTAATATTCTGTTTCCTTTTTTCATGGGATCAAGATTCCTATATATAGTTTTCATTTCATCAGGCATGTGTTGCAATATTTTTTGGAAAAATGCAAATGTACTGTCCCACTCTTCAATCCCAATCTCACCTTTTCTTGAACTTAATTTATCTTTATCTTCACTATCAACATTATCTAATTCTGCATCGAATTTGTAATCGCTACATGGATAACGTAGAGGAAATAGCCTATCAATGGTTTTTAATTGTTCTTTATTAATATCTGATAATTCATTTCGTAAAAAAGATATTTTTTCAACAAAGCTTAAAAGTTTATGTCCCTCCAAGTAAAATCCATCCTCCCACAAAATGCATGCTTTCAATAACATTTCTATACCGTAATGACACAATATCCCCGCACTATCTAAAAAAGATGGATCACTTAACTCAAATAAATATTTTGCCGTTTTTATATAATCGTTGCCATAATGTAAAAAATAACCAACAACGATCTTTTTTTGATCTTCTTCATTGATTTTCTCTTCATCTGTAGATGGAAGTAAGAATTGACTGTAATGGTATTTTTTTACCATGAAGTTCCTTTAATTATAAATACAGATAATGCAAATAAGTTAATTTCACAAAAATCATTCACATAAAAAAGCTTTAAGCATTTTCTTCACTTTGATAAGTATTTTGAAACCAAATATCTTTTTTAATGTTCTTATTCACAACAAAATATTCGTAACAAAAGAAACGTGTTCTGCGATTAATTTCATCAATCATAGATTCAGTTATCTCAATATATTTTTGTTGAATATGACGCCAAGTAAAAAATATCCCTAATTGCGGAGAAATTGGAAAAGTAACTTCAACTGTAGGAGAACCTAGTGCTACATGCTCTATGGTAGGATCAAATAAGACGCAGGGATGATCTGAAGTAATAAAACCTGGCACAGAAGTAGTAGTTAGAATATATAAATTCATTTTCGATAAAATTTCTATCGTCGCATTAGTAGCAGAGGGAAGTAAATTTGGTAATGGTTGAGCAGCAATTCTTTTGACGTCTTCGTGGGTTAATACAAATTCATTATCACGCTTAATTATTGGCTCCAACATAGAAGAGCGTGAATTGGTACTTCTCGCTTTCATATTATCCGTAACTTTAAGAATATGCTCCCATAAATCTTTTTCATTTTCTTCACAAAGCTTTGTACGGTGCAACATAGCAGAAATAAAAATAATAATTTTAATTTCATCTTCACGACTAATAGATTCATTCAATTTTAATTTCTTTTCACGTATATCTATAAAATCCTTTTCAATTTTGCTTAATGATTTTTCTACCGATAAATCTCTATTTCCATCTGGATGATATGTTGTATAAATATTGTTTCCATAGAAAACATTTTTCGGAGACTTTTTCTTAGGCGATGCTATACATTCCTTATCAAAACGCCATAAATATCCCTCTTGTTCTGGGGGAGTATCTGGATCAATCCATGCATCAAGATATGCTCGAGTTACATAATGCTGATCTCTACATTCCATGATTAACAATCCTTTAAACAACTAGGCTTTTATTTTTAACTGCCCCTACAGTGTCCCATTAAAAGATTTTTTGATTTTTTAGAGAAGGGTTTTTTTAATTTAAATTTGTATTTTTCGTGGTGCTGGCGATGTGAATCGAACACACGACCTACTGATTACGAATGGTATCACGATTTTTTTAAATTGGTTAAAACACTGTAAATATCGGCACTTCACGAGATTTTAGCAAAAGGAAAATCAACATAAATGTACCAAAATAGTAGTTATTTGATGATGATTTACTACATTTTTGGTACAGTGTTTGGTTGTTAGATTGGTTATGGCAGTTATTCGGGATTTCCGAATAACTTAAATTGTCGGCTTAGTGGAAGAAAACATTAAAATTTGTAACTACTTTGAAGAAAAATTAAAATCTAAAATATTCGGCAACAATTCAAGAACAAAATCTACTCCATCTATTTGTCCCACCAATCTTTCACGCCAAAAAATATCCCGTTCTTGACAAGCTTTATTTCCACATTCGATTACTTGCAATGAAATTTTTTCATTATTTTTTATTTTGAAATTTACCCAGTTTTTTATAGCTGCATTTACATGAAAGTCATTACCTCCGTAACCAAATACAATAACTTGATTACTTTCACGCAATGCCAAATTAAAAAATTCAAAATACACTGATAACAACTCACTATTGGCGATTATGGAAGGTTTATGTTTAGGCGAGGCTAATACAATATGATTTCTTTTGTATTCTTCGCTTTCGATTAATTGATCATCAATACTGTTTTTAAAAATAATATTATTTTTATTTGTATAAAACAGAGGCGAACCATGAAGATGTAAATACCAGCCAAAATTGTACGATGAAGTTCTTTCTAAATTATTTCTTTCGAATCCTGAATCCAAAAGTCCATCTACAAGTCCTATATTTTTGTATCCTTTTAAAAGTTGGGCGTCCCACAATGCTTTATAAAGCAACTTATCATAATTTAATGTAGCAATGTGACATCTGGAATTTTGTGTAAAACCCCCGGTAATAAATTCAGTTAATCTTTTTGTGAAGTTATCATACCGATTATTACCAGCTAAATCGTTGAAATAAAAAAAGTGTTTAGCTAATTTAAAGATAAATTTTTTGTAAATTTCTGAAAATTTTATTCCTTCTAAAGAGAGCCAATTTATCTCCGTCGTTTTTTCTTTTAATTGTTTAATAGCATTGAAAATTAAATGATGTTCTTCCAACTCATTTTCTTTGTAAGGTGGTTCATCTATAGAACTGTCTAAATTTATTATTTTTCTTTCTTCATCACTAAATGTTTCCCACACTTTTTTTGCGCCTGTTTCTAGTGTGAAATATTGACTATCTAATGCCATGCCAATCCCATTTCCAATTACGATTGTGATAGCTTCCATATATAATACCTAGCTTGGATAAGCTTAAATCATTTATAGCGGCTAAAATTGGAATAACTTTAGTTAAATTGAGAACATTTATATAAAAACAGAAATCCTTGATTATGAATAATTTAGTCACTCTACAGGTTTATTTAATGGGAAATTGATAAGGTAGTAAATAAATTTAATGCCAACCCAATCTATATAAAGCATACCCACCTATAATAATACTAATTACGCTTATTATTACTCCAACGATAATTTCTTTAGCGTATATTTTGTACCATTTTTCTTTAACAGTATTTTTACCTAATAACTGATTTCCTTTTGCGACAGTTTTTTCACCTTCATCTTGAAACGCAATATCGAAACCTTCCACTTTGTTGTTTGTAAACGTGTTGTTTTTACCTAAATTTCTTATTCCAATACTTTTTTCTTGCTCATAATTCCTTCCAAATAATTACTATGAAAAACCATATTAAATTTTTATATGGTTTCTGGTCGCACTAAGCCTAACTGTGAAAATATTTTAGAAACATTTTCTCTATTAAAAGCTAACAAACTAAAACTTTTAACTTTGGAGAATTTTTCATGATTTACATAAGTTTTTAATGTGGCATCAAAATAATTAGCAAGCCAACCCCATTTAGCAAGAAGACGAGGATCATTGGTTCGCATATTATTTTCAATTTGGCATCTTATTTCATTAATCATGTTAAGATTTTCTTCCGTAGCAAAAGAATGATGAAAAATGCCGTATAAGTAATCAAAAAAATACATCCCATCAAAATCCCGTCTTAAAGGTGGAAACAAAAATTTAGGTTGAAATTCATCTAGAATAAAATCTTTTTTTCCTATCCAATGCTTTTCTAATTCTTCTAATAATGATTTAGTTGCTACAACTCTTGGAAAATTGGATAAATTTTGCTCTGTTTCAACAGCTTCGATTAAAGGCTTTCCTACGTTTATATCAGCGTTTGAATCGTAATATTGTTTTCCAAAAGCTATCGCTCCACGTAATCCTATTCCAATCTTTAATGTGAAAAGATAAAGATTTGTTACTACTTCGCCAATCGTACTTAATGCATGTGTTAAATAAGCTTCGGGTATTTTATCTAAAGCTCCTATTCCAGTTTCACGAAATGGAATTGAAATAATCATATGATCGTTTGAACTAATAAATTCAGGTTGCATTTCTATTGTATAGAATCCTGCTTGGTCGCTAGGTTTGCGATGAACATTAAAAGAAGAATGCACTTTTCTAATTTCATATAAAAAATCCAACACTTCATCAATTTTATTTTGCTCCCCGTTTTTAATTAATTCTTTAAATCCTAATAAATCTAAAAATGCTACTACTCTTTTTTCAGAATAATCTCTATTTCGTTGATTTTGATTATGGTCTTCTATTTGTTTGTTTGTCATACCAGTCTCATTCCTTAAAAAAACATAAATATTCACTGTATACAAAGCCTAAAAAAATTTCTCTGTTAATAACTATTTAGTTTTTGTACTCGTTTACCTTTTTTAGCTAAAAGCATAATTCAAACTTCATCACTAATATAAAATGATTCACCAATTTTTCTTGATGGACACGAAATCATTTGCTTCTTTGCCTACCTTGCTAAATCCACCAATAGCTTGCTCGGTAGATATCATTTATCCACAGCTTACCAACAAGATAAAAACATATTGTTGAATTGAGAATTAATAATAAATTTGGTAAAGTTCCATTCGCCTTTAAAGGTAACTAATCAACAATTTATTCAATCTATAATTGGAGAACAACAATGATGAATAAAGATCAATTTCGATATAGAAGTTCTATCACAGGCAAATTTATTACTCAAAAATTTGCTGAGAAGCATCCGAAAACAACAGAGAAAGAAAGAATTAAAAACCCTAATAAGAAAAAATAAATTAAATCACGGTTATAAAATCGAAAAATTTTTATAACCGTAAAAAATCTCTACCAACCAACTGTTTAGATTTTATCTAGTTAGGATTAACTGATGATTCAAATTATCTCTTTTCAAGAAGCACTTGAAAAAACTAATAATGAAATACGACATTTGTTATTAGGCAACGGTTTCAGTCGAGCATTGTTTCCTGACAAATTTGCTTATGAAAGTCTATTTAAACAAGCAAATTTTGAAAATACCCCAAATTTACGAAAAGCATTTGAAGCACTTGATATAGTTGATTTTGAAACTGTAATACATTCTTTAAAAACAGCTGCAAAATTACTTCCAATATATATTGAAAAACCGCAATCAATTTCAACTCAAATAAAACAAGAAATAGAAGAACTAAAAAAAATTCTTATTCAAGTAATAGTTGGTAATCATCCAGATAATTTAAACGAAATTGATGAAAAGCATTTTTTGTCTTGTTCTCAATTTCTTTCAAATTTCCTTTCTAATAAAGGCAGAATTTATACTTTAAATTACGATCTTTTGCTTTATTGGACACTTATGCATGTAGAAAGACTTGCACTAATAAATGATGGTTTTGGAATTCCAGATGAAGACAAAGAAACTGGCTATTTAATTTGGAATGCTGAGCATAGACATAATCAAAACATTTATCATTTACACGGCGGTCTTCACTTATTTGACGATGGTATAGATTTAAGAAAATTTTGTTGGAAGCGTTCAGGTAATATTCCGTTAATGCAACAAATCAAAAATGCTTTATCTAATGATTGGTTTCCCTTGTTTGTTGCGGAAGGTGATCATAAAGAAAAACTAAGAAAAATACGCCATACCAACAGTTATTTACAAATTGGTTTAAGAAGTTTCGCAAGGATTGGTAATAATCTTTTTATCTACGGTCATTCATTTGATGCAAGTGATGATCACATTCTGAATATTATACCTAAAGGAAAAATTAAACGTTTATTTGTCAGCATCTATGGTGATCCTGGTTCAATAGCAAATAAGCGAATTATACAGAAAGCATTCAGTTTTAAAGAAAAAAGAACTAGTAAAAAAAATTTACTTGAAGTTGAATTTTACAATGCTGAATCAGCAAACATTTGGGGTAAAAACTCAAATTAAAGAAGTGATTGGACAAACGTCCAATCACTATTATTTACAGTATCAATCTTTCTCCACCAATCTCTCATAAATCTCACTTCGATAAACCGCTACTTCTTTTGGTGCAAGAATTCCCATTCGAATTCGCTTACCTTTTTTACCTAAAATTATAATTCGAACCCCATCACCAATATAAACAGATTCACCAACTTTTCTTATTAAAACCAACATGATTAATTTCCTTTTAAAAAAATTTTTTAGTCCAAAAAAACAATTCATGGATCCCGTGGTCGAGCCACGGGATGACAACAGAAAAAATAGTTAGTTTTGTGTGAATGATATCGTCATCGTTGTATCTCCTTTACCAGTGGAAAAGAAAACCACCAAATACATCGAAGAATGAAGTGTGAATTGAAAGATTGGATTTTGATGATAGGAACTGAGTGATATAGTTGTGTTGCCATAATCGATATCTCTTGTATCGGTGGTGGAAGTGGTGGTTAAGTGTTGCCGCACTTAGCCACTGCGCCATCGACAATAGATGCATCGTTTTATGGAGTCAACCTGGTGATTTCCGAGGTCACATTTTTACTATTCAAACGTAAGCGAATCTGGTTTTCGCACACATCGCGATAGCGATGTATAAGTGCGCACTTGGTAGTGACGGTAGGTATGCTTACATACATTTGAATTTTTTCTATTTCGTCTCTTGAAATCCTTAACTTAATCTCCATCTTTAGAACATCATTTTTCAACGCATGATAAGGCTAAAAGACATTATGGAAAGCGAAGCGCAAGAAAGAGAATCAGCTTCTCACTTAATAGAAAATGGAAATCAAATTAATCATGATATTCTGAGTTTTCGTCAATTTCTTTCAGAAAACACGGCGGCATTAAGTCAAGCAGTAAATGAGGCTCAAAATGAGTTATCTGATTTAAAGCTAGCCAGTAATAATTTAAAAAAACGTATTAAAAGTACAAACTCAAACCAAAGTTCTTTAGAAGATTCTCTTTCTCAAATTGAAAATCTAAAGAATGAAATAAATAATCAAAAATTAGAAATTGACAAGAATTTAACTGATATTAGTAAGGTAATAGAAACTTTTAGTACAAAAAGAGAAGAAGCTGACAGTACACATACTACTTTCGTTGAAAAACAAAAATCAGCTAACACGACAATGCTAGAAATTGAAAGTATGGCTGAGAAAATTTTAAAGGTTCATAAATTCTTATTTGGTGATGAAAAAGATGACGATGAAATTAACGAGCAAAGCATTGAATACCAAATTAATGAGCTACACAAAGATTACCAGAGAAAAGTAGAAGAGCTTGGTAGTTTTATACAAAAACAAAAGCAAGAATTTACAAACCTGAAAAAAGATCTAACAGATGAAATAATTAGTTTACTTCCTTCCGCCGGAGCAGCTAAATTGGCAAGCGCCTATTATGAAGCAAAGACAAGATATGGGCATGAATTCACTTCGAATCAATTATCAAAAGGCCCTAAAGAAAAAGTGTTAGAGTTTGTATGTAACATAAGTAACCTGAAAACTATTTTTAACTATATTACATTTGTTCTTCCTATTATTTTAATCATTTGGTTCTTCACAGGTGTTGAAATTCCGAAAGTTACCGATATTAATCAATTAATAAAAGATCAAAATTTTTATCGATTTCTATTTTATAAATTAATGATTAGTGCTCCATTATTATTTATAAGTTGGTTTGGTTTAAATTCAATTAATTTAAATAGAAGGTTATTCGAAGAATATAATCATAAGCAAAGAGTCATGCAGCTATACCATAGTTTTAAAGAAGAAGTAGATAATCAAAGTAACGATGAACTAAGAATTAAGCTTCTAAACATCATGCTAAATGTTGTAAAAGATAAGCCTTCTCTCGCGATGAGCGAATATGATAAACCTCCAATAAAACAACTTTGGACATCTAACAAAAATAATTTTCCTGCGAATCAAAATGAGACTGACAATGTTTAAAGAAAATATTTAATATCGCTACTGGATCCCAGCTCGCGCGCGCGTTGCGTGCTTGGCGGGGATGACAAGACCGTGAAAAAAATTTTTTGCCCTGTAAAAACAACCGAGCTATAAATTTCTCACAATGCATTAATTTTAATTGCTAACCAATCACCAAGCCCGCGCTTACAAACGCGGGCTTTTTTATTTCTAAATTTTTTCAAACAGAAGAAAAGCAATGACGATCAAAACACTTGATTTAAAGGCTGCGGCTGCCTTTTTACAAATGACGCCTGAAGGATTAAGGCGAAAAGTAGTTAAAGGTGAAATTCCTGGAGCAAAGCCAGGAAAACGTTGGTGTTTTAGAGAAGATGATTTGGCTCTCTACTTGCGATCGATTTACACTCACCCCGCTAAAGTATCGTGGGGTGCCCTCTCTGGGAGGAATACAACATGGCACTCTACAAAAGAGGAAATACGTGGTGGATTAGAATCTGTCACAAAGGAACACGAATACAACAAAGCTCTGGGACTTCAGAAAAAGCAGATGCGCAAAGAATTCACGACGAGTTAAAAGCATCACTTTGGCGTCAAGCGTATTTGCATGAAAAACCTAAATATTCATGGATGGACGCTGCAATACGTTGGGTAAATGAATCTCAACACAAACGTAGTTTGATTGATGACAAAAGACAGTTACGTTGGATTGATCCTTATTTTAGAAATTTGTCATTGGTTGAAATTACGCGTGATGTTGTTGAAAAACTTGCACAACGCAAAGAACAAACTGGTGTAAGTACAAGTACAGTA
>CAZYCO010000034.1:0-10560 GCA_964645885.1 uncultured Gammaproteobacteria bacterium | reverse complement strand
GATTGGATTGATCGTGCACCTTATGTGCGTATGCGTCGTGAAAAAAAAGGTCGTGTTCGTTGGTTAACGCGTGATGAAGTAAATCGCTTGCTTAATGAATTACCAGAACATTTAGTTAATGTTGTGTCATTTTCATTAGCAACTGGTTTACGTAAAAGTAATGCGCTTCATTTGAAATGGTCTAGTGTTGATTTAAAAAATAAACATGCATGGATTCTTCCTGAAGAAGCCAAAGCAAATAAAGCAATTGCAGTTCCATTAAATGAAGATGCAATGAAAATACTTGAAAAACAAATTGGTAAACATCCTGTATTTGTTTTTACACGCAAAAACAAACCACTTGCTGATTGCAATACCAAAGCGTGGCGCAATGCATTGAAACGTGCAGGTATTCAAAATTTTAGGTGGCACGATCTGCGTCACACCTGGGCAAGTTGGCACATTCAACAAGGAACAACGTTGCATGAATTGCAACAATTAGGTGGATGGGCAAGCTACGACATGGTGTTACGTTATGCACATTTAAGTAGTACACATTTAAAAAATGCGGCTGAAAAAATCGTGGGTACAAATTTACTACAGTCAGGAAATTGTGAAATTAGAAATCGCTAAAAACATCGGATTTTTCTGGTGCTGGCGATGTGAATCGAACACACGACCTACTGATTACGAATCAGTTGCTCTACCAACTGAGCTACGCCAGCAAAGGGTGGGCAGTATAAAAGAGCTTGTGGAAAAATCGAAGGGTTTTAGTCGCTCTTAGAGCTATTTTTTTCTTCTAAGGCTATCTTTTTTACTCATTGACCAATGCCCTATTTGACATCGGCAAGACACAAAAATTATCCAACTGGCGATAAAAATCATTTTATATTTTGTAACGGATCTAGTTACAATTTGTAGCTTCAGTTCATTTTTTTCAAAATTATAATAAAAAAATTCACTGATATTCATCATTAAGTCTTTCAATTAGTTTAAATAAGGGGTTTATCATGCCAAAACCAAAAAAAGTATCTTCAAATCAGTCATTCACTTCACAACAAATGATCGACATACAAGATTTAACAGAGAGAACAAATAACATTAATTTGGTTTATTGGTATAAATTTGCGTTGTTCGAAATATTCGTTAGCTATATTCAAATCACGGTAAACGCTATTTACCCTAAAATAACAGAATATTCGTCCGAATTATCAAGCGAATCTGCACCAGGCTTTGACATTAAACATTTCGCAGCTTTAACAGCAATCGTAGCTGTAACAATGTATAGGTTAGGAAAAAAAAATTCAGACGTAAATCAAAGAATAACGCGTGCAAACCAAAATTCTGAACAAATTGACAATACTTTAGAGAAAGTATCTCCAACTAAACTTTCTGCGCAAGTAATGAATGAATTCAATATTAATATGACGCAAGAAGAAGTTGAAACAAACATACTACAAGCAATAGGTTTTGTTATAAGTCGAACTAGATTAGAAAAATATGCGCGTAATTTCAGTCGCATATTTGCTTCAATCGGATTAGCAGAAATAGTTAAAAATTATCACTCTGAAGATCAAACTAGCTACATCACAAGTGTGTTTTATATAGAAGCAATTGTTCATACAATGCAATTAATTCGTTTTCTTTACCGTCAATTTTTTAATCATCCTGCTACTATAGCAAACGCGCATCTTAAACAATTACAAGAAATCTTTTCTACAAATCAATGGGAAATTAAAAAAACAGATTCTTTTTATTATTTTTCTTTAGATAGAGAACAAACAGCCATTCTAGTTAAAATTCCTGGAATTCAAGAAGGTATTAATATTCAACAAGAGTTACTTTTTAGAACGATTGGTCGTTGTTTAATGCAGATGCAAGTGCCTATTTTATTTTACAGTGATGAACAAATTATCGTTAGAGATTGGTTTGCTGCAATTAATCAAGAACAAACTTCAACATATTTTTCGAATTTTATAGATAGATATGTTGAAATCGAAAAATTTCGAGATAAAAAAAACACACAATTAAATATGCTAATCAATTCTTACAAATTTGGGGTCAACCCAGAATGCATACATCAGCAAATTTTTGATCAAAATAATTTACCTCAAATTTTCTTTGTTATTAAAACTTCTGGCAAAGGAATACAAGAAAATGCTGAGCGCTTATTAGAACTAAAAATTAAATTAGTTGAATTATACGGTGAAAATAATGTGATAATAGAAGACAAAGAAATTACCGTTATTGGTTGTAAATGTGTAGATGCTAATCAATTAAATTTAAACCACAAAAAAATAAATTCTCCTATCGATGAAAATGCATTTAATAACAATAACCAAAATGAAAATTACAAACGTAAAACAAATAAAAAAGAGAAAGAAGAACAAAAAGCAGAACAAGAACAACCACTACCTAAAAAATATCAAATGATTCGCCACAATATTTTGAATCATAAAAAATTAAATGCCGATAAAATTGCTCACCAATTAAATGAGAATGCAGCAAACGATGAGCAATATTTCCCTCTTTCAATTCCAGGTCGTGTACATGGCTCAACTTATGCCAAGGTCAGTAAATCTAATTTAGAAAATAAATTAGTAGATCAAAAAGATAAGAAAAATTTCTATACAAATAACCAATCACTACAACAATGTTTCAAGACCTTAGAACAAGCGCGTGTGGGTGTGAATGTAGTTTCAAGTAATGAAATACACACCAATGACTTACCGGATATTTCTGCTACAAGGAACGACAACAACCAACAACCGCAACCTTCAAAGTGGTTATCACAGTCATTTTTCAAGGTGCAGCACGGAAAAGTCAGTGTTTATGCGACAAAAGTAGAAAAAAAATTGGTTCAAGAACCTGCGATCGACGTGGAATGTTACGACTTTGATTATTTGAAATTAGATTAAGAAAACTTAAGAAATACTAGTAAAATCGGGAGTTATCTTAAGCCATATTGAAATTTAACTACATTAAAAATCAATATGGCTTACAGTTTGTTTGGTTGTCATCTGACTTTTAAACCCTTATGCAACCCCTAATTGATCACGTATGTTTATAGTGGTTTTTAACTATGTGCATACGGAGGTTCATATGAGTAACACAATTATCCCAACTACGGACCTAAAGCATTCCATGCTTTCTCACCTTTACCCATTGTTCAGCACTTTAGAAAAATACTTTAAACAAAATCCACAACTACAAGAAAATGATTTTGATGACATTATCGACGCTATTTTAGATACCACTCCAGCGTCCAATAAATTATTAGAAACCACTGAACAGCACATGGTTATAGCTCAAGTGTTCCAACAATTTCGCCGTTTAATGAATGGCACCCATCGCGACTTTCATAATAAATATGAACAACAAAGCACTACTCATATGTTCTTCGAAGTGTTTCCTGTTGGCTACAAAATTCTACGTAATCGTTTGTTTCCAAAAGGTACAACGCTTATTTTGAAACAGTTGAAAGGTCGTCACAAACTTACACCAAAACAAGCATTAGATTATTTTGGTTACATCTTAAATGAAGTGATGTTGGGATTAATTGATGGTGTATATGGTCATTTTTCAGTTATAGGCAATTTACGTCTGACCATTGAAAATTTAACGCAAGCTGCTGTTAATCCATATCACACTTATGAAAATGCAAAGAAATATGTAAAAGCACATCCATGGCGGTTCTTAGCAAATATGGCTGGCGGTACGGCAATTTCTCAGGGGTTGGGGTTTGCCACCGAGCAGTCACCGCTATCGGGTTGGATGACTGAACAAGCCGTTCAATCACCATTGTTCCTTTTCGCTTTCAATTCAGAACAAGACGAATATTTAGCTAAAACAAAAGAAACTGAAAAACATAATTATTCGAAAGCGCTTGTCTGTTTATTAGAACGATTCTGCGAACACTTAATTGAATTAAATCAGTATTTAAAAGAAGCAAAATCAGATCATGCAAAATTTGAAATTTTAGTGCGCGAATTAGCTGATATTTCTTTACTTGTTGCTGATATCAACGAAACCGCTAAAAAAGCATTTGATGCCAATGATTTTGATACTTCTCAAAAACTTTCAACAATCGCTAAAAAAGCAAGTTTTATTGATAGTTTCATTAAATATGCACAACGAGCAAAAGACGTAAACCAACTACCAACCATCATGGAAGATGTAACCAATTTCATTCAAAAAGAAATGCCAATCTTTAATTATACAGGGGAGGAAGATTGGTTATTTATTAATGATGAAATTTGGTTAAGACAGTTTCAAAAGGCTTGCGGTTACGTCTCCCCTGCTCGTTTGTATAGTCAAGGAAGTCAGCATGTAGAGGGATCTATATCAACGCCCGTAAAAAAATCTGGTATCGGGCAAGATGAAGTACAAGGACATACTTCATCACCAGGAAATCAACCACAGTTTGGATGTGGGCCAACTCAACCTCAGGAAGAAGGTGAAGTATCACAAGGGAACAACAGTGAAAAAGAAGAAGTCGAGGAAGTGTATCCTGTCGATATGGATGAAGATAAAGTACCTGGAATAAGATATACAAAAACAGGCGAAAAACTACAAAAGTCTTCTGAGATACTTTCAGGCCCTACACTTCCAATCGAACCAAAAACTGCGGCATAAAAGCTGTATTTTTTCCCCGGATTACAAAATAATCCGGGGTTTTTACTCGTTTTTTCTTGTGAATATCTTGATCTTCAATAGAATGTAATGCTTTACAAATGACGATAAAAAGTTAGTGCGGAGCATATATATATGAAGAATTTTAAGAATTTAATAAACAAGTTTGAACAAAAAAAGAAAGAAACAATAAACAAAAAAGAGAAAAAAAATAAAAAAGAAAAATTAAAAAAACCGCTTTTGTCTTTATCATCTAAAAGTAAAGCAGAAAAATCAGCGCCACAAGATTCAACTACAAGCATGACATCGATACAGCAACCAATTCGCCGCATCAAAACTCAACAAATTAACGAATTCGATTTAGTCTGGAATTATTTTTTAGAAACTGCGAAACAAGCAAAAGATAAACCATTTGAATTTTTAGGTGCATTAATTGCACTTCGCTTTGCTACAGAAAAAGAAATTGGCAAAACTCGTAAAGTTGTAGCTTCTGATGATACTGAAAAATTTTTAAATGAATTAAAAAGTGGTGCAATTGAATTTGAATTCTCACAGCTTCAAGCAATGGAAGCCTTAGGCTTAGCTGCTCAAGAATTTACTCAACGCGGTTCCGTACGTATGAATATTAGTGAAACTGTAGGTCAGGCTAACTCTTTACTACGTCAAGTCATTAGTAAATTTGCAGTTGATATTGGATTGCCCAACCAACAAGATGAAACAGCAGATTCAGATGCACAAGTAAAAGAACACACAGAAAATAGCGGATTATGGCGAAAATATCGTATTTATCTTGATGCTTACACTAATCTTCTACAACAAAATATAGATTTCAGAAGCGCGCATTCTAAAGCAATGACAATTGCAGATGAATTCTCTGTAATTTATGAGCAACTTAAAACTCAAGGTAAAGATGAAGCAGAAGCAGCTTATTATGCAGAAGCAGCAGTAAAACAAATTAAAAATGTTGATGATTATGTCAGGGCACGAAAAGATAAAAAATTATCATTAGAAGTTGCTGTTATTTATGTTCAAGCTATATCGAGAAATGAGATTAAATATCCATTACTTTATGCACTTTTAAAAGGTGAAGGAAAAAGTGAAGAAGAGTCAATTAGCTACTCTATTTTACTAGGCGATAACAATGTTAATGAAATTGGTTTTCCATTTTTTGTAGCAAGTCTTAATACAGGTAAAAGTGAAAAATATGCAGTCGCTCATGCAGGCGCATGTAGTATTCCCAATTTTGAAATGCCTGAAAAATATGCAGAAGCAGTGGAAAATGGCTATTCCAATGCTGACGCCAAGATATATGCAAGTGCATTTAAATATATTTTACCAAGAGCCAAGCAAGAACTTAAAAAACAATACTCATCCACTCATCAAACTTCTGACTACATAATTGCAGCAACACATTTAACTAAACCATTAGCAGAAATATGGGTTAAAAAAGCCAATGAAGGGAAATCAATTACATTTCTAAATAGATTTATAGACGCCCACGTTTTATCCAAGTTTGATTTAGGCTGCGCTGAAATTTATGCGGAAACAATTGCACAAGGTAAAACAGCTCAAGAAGCCAATTTTAATATCAATCCTACATTTGATAATTGGTTCAATATTAATCGTACTAGAAATATTTTGATTTCACTTACAGGCGTTGGTTATTTAATTTTGCGTTGTATTGGTTCTGCTAAAATTGAAGCGCAACAACAACAAATTGCTGAAAAACAAGCGGAATATGAAACCGAACAATCATCGCCTCGTACTTCAACTGAAATTTCAAATGCTGGCACAAGCTCTACATCACAAACTAAAGAACCACTAGGATCTTCTCAAAATAATGAGCAAAAATCTGAGGAAGATGAAATAGAACAGATACTAAATAGTATTAGTTATAAGCTTAAATGGTCGGCACCAAGTACTACCCAGCAAAACAATAATGGAATTCCAATTACAGTTGAAAATGATAATGGTTTAAAAATGGCTAAAGGCTAAATTATTAATTACAAATAATTTGCCATTGACCATTTACACACTCACCTAAATAACAACCTGCTGGCGGTGTTGGCTTAAACCCACAATATTTTTGACCTACGGGATAATTGCTAGTGCCGCCGCTGCAGATCACTTGCCATTGGCCATTTACGCATTGCCCTAAATCACAACCTGCAGGTGGTAAAGGTTTAGGACCACAATTTTGAAATGCGCTTGAATCACTTGAATCACACACTTGTTGCCATTCACCATTCACGCATTGCCCAATATTACAACCTGGTTTTGGCGCAGGCTTATCGCCACAAGGATTATCATTATCAGGACAATTCACTTGCCAATACCCATTCACACATGCACCTAAACTACATCCCAATTGAACATTTGGCGGCTGTCCGCATGATGGTCCTGATTTATATTTATTGGTACAAAATATTTGCCATTGACCATTTACACATGCACCTACACTACAACCAAGATTAGGTGATGGCATTGGGCCACATTTTTCTTCATCTGTTGCATCATCTGCAAATGCTTGAATTGAAATAAAAAGCGTAAAAATAACAATAGAAATAATGAAACGATAATTGATGCGCATTCAACCTACTCCATTTGATCAATTGCATTTTTAAAAAAGTAAACATTGGTTTAATCTTACAAGGTCTGATCTTTAAAATATATTTTTAAAAGGGAGTTATCATTATGGAAATTAAAAAAACTGTTTTAATCCTTACTTTAATTTCATCTTTATTTAGCTTATTAACTGGCTGTAATACAGTGCAAGGTGCTGGCGAAGATATTCAGGCTGGCGGCAAAGCAATTGAACGCGCAGCTAAATAATTTTAAGGCTATGCATTTAAATCAAATGCATAGCCTTTTTTTATAGGCAAAAAAATAATATGCAAAGTGTACTCAGTGAAAAATTAAAACAATCAGCTTTAAAAACAGTTGATTATTTTCAATTACAACTACAATCCGATGGTTCATTAGGAACACATGCTCAAGATTTAGCATGTTATTTTAAAGTACCAATGATGTTTGTTGCAGCAAATAAAATTGAACACTCTCATTTTATTTTGTCCTACATTCAATCTGCTTTTATGACTGAGAATGGTGATTTCAAAACAAAAAATGATTTAAAAAGCGCTAAAGCAGAATATGCAGAATTTTGGTGTTATATGAATGGTTGGATTTTAAGAGCCGCTCAAAAAATAAATAACACCGAGATTTTAAATAAAGGTTATAACTATTTTCTTTCCTCTATCGCTGACAACCACAAATCATTTTTAACGAATCATCCTGAATTAAAAAACGGTATTACGGATATTTTAACCATCGCGCATCATGGCTTAATTCACTTAGAAAAAAACGACTTAAAATTAGCAAGAATGGCTGGCAAATTATTATGTGATGCAATCGAGCAACAGCAAGAAAATTTGAATTTAGGCTTTTATTTAAGATTAAACGCTGAGAAAAAAATCGTAACTGAATTTGATTCCAAGGACGCGCCCTTTTATTTCATCGATAAAAATAAACCACAACAACTTTATTTTATGATTGGTTATCCTTGCGCTTTTTTAGCTTTATTATTTAAAGCAACAGATGAAAAAAGTTATTTAGAATATGCAAATGTGTTATTCGATTTTGCAATGTCTTGTAACGACGATATTTTAAAAAGTCATTTCAGTCACAAAATTGCATGGGCTGCATCTATCTTTTTCAACTTCACTAAAAATGCACGCTATTTAAAAATCATTGAAACTATTTCTAGTTATCTTTTAAACAACCAGGCTGAAAATGGCTTATGGTTAACTGCGCAAGATATTAATACTGCTTATGATCAAAGCGCTGAAATTGCATGTTGGTTTTTAGAAATTGCTAGAAATTTAAAGTAGATAAAAATATTAAAGTATTGTTATTCTTGTGGTGGGCACGCTAATCGCTTTGCCCACCTACTAAAAATCATATTTTATAAATTAAATCACTTTATACATAATCCGCTGTTCTTGTTGTAATTGCTGTTGTGATTTCGTGGAGTTAGTGGGTTGATATAAAGCCGCATCGCTTGGCGAATTTGATGTAGTTTGTGCACATCCTGCTAACATTGCACCTATAACTAAAATAAAACTAACTAGAACTACTTTCATACCCCTACTCTCCCTTAGTTTGGTTAATTAAATAATTCCTTTCTGGAATCCATTTGGTGCATTGATTTCGATTGGTTGGTACATAAATGAATGACGTTCCCGACCAAACCGCTTTATAACCCATCATGCATAACTCACTTTGTTGTGGTACGTCACCTTCTAGTGAATATTGTTTTGGAAATTGTTTTGAAGATAAATCAATTGCAGGCGCGCAACCTTGTAATAAAACGAGAGCAAAAAAACATAAAGTTAGAATGTATTTGCTCATGAGTGTTATCCCTACAATTAAATATTTGAACCATTTTACAATTACCTTGTATGATTTTCTTGATATTTTCAATAAGGATTATTGTCTATGCGTAATGATATCGAAACTTTTTTACAATCAACTGCATTTGGTGTTGTAGGGGCATCAACTGATAGAAATAAATATGGCAATAAAGTATTGCGTTGTTATCTACAAAATAAAAAGAAAGTTTATCCAGTTAATCCAAAAGAAAAAAATATAGAAGGTATTGATTGTGTTGCCAATATTTCCTTGTTACCTGAAACGGTACAAAGCATTTCAATTATTACACCACCTCAAGTCACTGAAAAAATTGTTGATGAAGCTATAAAAAAAGGGATCAAAAACATTTGGATGCAACCTGGTGCTGAAAGTCCAGCAGCAATTGAAAAATGCAAGCAACATAACATTAATGTTATTGCTGATGGTTCCTGTGTATTAGTCGTATTGCGATATCATGAATAAATTCACGCTAAAATTATCATATTCAGCAATCGCTTATCTTTTACCCATTTGCTTTTACTTTTACGCTACACTTTAATTATAGTGGTTATAAGTTCGGTTTTGAGGAGAAAAGGTATGCGCCAGATTCACATTTTATGTTTGCTCATACTTTTAATTTTGTTCTCTTCTTCAGCTATTGCTCTCAACATAAATATAAATTCACAGCAAGCAACTCGACCTTCTTTTACCCAACCTAACCTAACAAATGAACAAATTATTGCGTGGTCAATTGACGCTTTAATTTCCGTTAATACTTATAGCTACCTCAATTATCAATCACAATTTGATGTTGTTAGACAGCGCTATTTCAGCCAAAAAGGTTGGGGAGAATTTTATGAGTCATTACAAACTTCAGGAAATCTCAAAACAGTTATTGTTAAACAATTCTCACAAACCGCAGACATAGATGGTGAAGTCAAAATTGTGCAACAAGGTGTATTACAAAATCGATATAACTGGAAAATACAAGCACCTTTCCTAATTATTTATTCCGATATCAGCGGCGCAACTAGCCAAAAGAAAATGATGGCTACCATGCAAATTGAGCGAGATCCGTCTGCAATGGATGGCATTAGTATTAAACAATTATTAATCAAACAAAGGGAGTAATAAGTATGTTAAATTGGGTTTTGATATTTTTTATTGTAGCTATTATCGCAGCTGCATTTGGTTTTACGGGAATTGCAGGCGCTGCAGCTAGTATTGCGCAAACAATTTTTTATATTTTTATTGTATTGTTTCTTGCATCACTGCTTTTGCATTTTTTCAGAAGAAGACCTTAAAAAAATAAGCACTGCTAAAACATAACGTTGCTCATTTTTTGTAATTTATTTTGAACAAATTTAATTTGCATTTTTTTCTTTTTCTACTATTTTAACTCGAAAGCAACGACTGCTCTTAAAAGTGAAATGGATATCAAACAGTTACTGATAGGAGCAAAGGATAATGAACATGAGTGCACGACCATTCGACACTTACGAATATGTACAAGCATTAATTAAAGGTGGGTTTAGTCAGCAA
>CAZYCO010000033.1:0-19530 GCA_964645885.1 uncultured Gammaproteobacteria bacterium | reverse complement strand
ATTCATTCCTGCAGATAAAAAATTTCCACAAAGAAAAGAGTTAGAAAATACTTCTGATAAACCAGATAACATACTGCGTTACTGGTTTCAAAAAGACGGACAACCAAAAGCTTTAATTATCGTTGAATCACAGCTAAATACCGAAGGACAAACATTTAAAGTTACTGTATTAGCAAAAGAAAATAGTTTAAAAGCGCAATTGGTAATTCAGGCATTAGAATTAATGGAATGGTTACGTCATGACGGTAAGATTGAAAACCCGGACGATTTAAGGAAAAGCCTTAAAGCTAATCACAAATTTATAGAACACTCTGTTTCAAATCCTGTTTTTGAAAGAATAAAACGAGATACTGGAATACAAAATAAAAATGAAAATACTTTCACTTCTAGTGCAATTTCAAATCTTCCGAACTTCTCTATGTATAATTCTGGAGCTTCAACTACAAACATTGGTGTAGTTAACAATAACAACAATAACAATAATTCACCTACTCTAGGAAAGTAACCTTTCTTAAATATTATTCGTCTGAAATACCTGAGTGCACAACTCAGGTATTTTTTTATATCAATAAGATAAAAAAGCTAGCAACTTTCAATAAAGTTATTTACATTTTCTTCACTCAATTTGCTTGGGTATGTTAGAACTTTTCTAATTTAAAAGCCGCGACAAAGAAGGAGCTTATTATGTTAAAACGTCGATTACTGCTTTCTGTTCTTGGTTTCATTTGTTCTTATTCATTTGTTTCTTCTGCTTCCGCATATTCTGGAGATAATCCATTTACTGGTCTTTATCTTGCTGCAGACGTAGGTGCAATTCAGTTATTAGCTAAAAATAAACAAAATCTTACCGTAACTGGTTCTAGCGTAAACGCTACAAGTTCAGACGATCGTCCAACACAAACTGACACGAATATCACCGGTGGTGTGGCGATAGGTTTTAGTTATTTAGCAGATTCATGTTTTTATATCGCAATTGAAGGCCGCGGTGATTATCAAAGCCCAGAAGCAAAAAATACTCGCGATACCACAGCTACAGTAACAAATGGTGGAACCACCAGTTCAATTGTTACCAGCACTGAAAGAAGCATTAAAGTAAAAGATACTTATTCGATCTTACTCAAACCTGGTTTTGCAATCGGTCAAGATCGCGAAACTGTTATTTACGGTATCGTTGGCGCAACAACCGGTAAAATTAGTGCTAAATCAACAGCAAATGTAACTGTTACAACAGGTGCATCCACACATAACTTGTCTATAGAATCGGAACAAAAAGACAATAGAACAACCGGCGTATCAGGTGGTATAGGCGTTGAACATGCATTCTTTACCAGCAACGCAACCATTGGTGCTGAATATGTTTACACTGATTACGGTTCAGTCAAATTTGACAATGGCAGTGGTACCACAACATCCGGTGGAACAACTGTTGCTGCCGAAAATAAAGTAGATGTGAGCACTAACACTGTAATGGTGAAAGTTGCATATCGCTTTCCAGTCTAATTTTATTGCTGCTACCTCTCCTGAAATAGGAGAGGTGAGTAGTAATTAAGATTTTTTCTTAGATTCTTGCCACCAAACTTCCATTTGTTCTAAAGAAAATTCAGTGAGTGCTTTGTTTAGCTCTTCTGCCCGTTGTTCCAAATAAGAAAATCTTTTGCGAAATTTTTCATTTGCTTTTTTTAAAGCGATTTCTGGATCAATCTTTAAATGACGAGCGATATTAGTGCATACGAATAACACATCACCTAATTCTTCTTCGATATGAGCGAAATTTTTATTAGGAGCGGATTGTTCTAGCGCTTCTTTTAATTCTTCTATTTCTTCAAATAATTTCTCAAAGACAGGATCCAGCTGATCCCAATCAAATCCTACAGTTGCTGCTTTCTGTTGAACTTCTACTGCTTCAGTAAGACTGGAATCACTTTGTATATTTTCTAAAATACTGGTTTTCATAATATTTCCTAACGAATACGTTTTACTTCCATCACATTTGGTAAAAGTTGTAATTTATGCATGATACGTTGTAGCGCATCTAAATGATTAATTTCTAAAGTCATGGTGATATAAGCGCGTTGTTGTAGTGAACTCGTTCTAACATTCATCGCTAATAAATTAAGTTTTTCTGTTGCGACAATGGTACTGATATCACGAGTTAAACCTTGTTTGTCATGAGCAACAATAGTGACATCAACCGCATAGCCTGTTGTTGATGTATGGCCCCAATGTACTTTCACCAATCTAGATTTTTTCGAATCAGCAATTTTTAAAATATTAGTGCAATTTTTTCGATGTACACTCACGCCTTGGCCTTGCGTGATATAACCAATAATGTCATCACCTGGAATAGGTTTACAGCAATTGGCTGGTTTCGCTAAGACATTATCGAGATTTTGCACAACAAAATCTTGGCTACGTTTTTTTACAACAGTTTGTTTTACTAATACCGGTTGCACAGGTGGAGCTGTTTCAACTGGTTGCGATGTTGAGATTAACGCTAAAATTTGATTGCTTTTTAAATCATTGCGCGCAAGCGCAACATAGAGATCATGATGATGTTTAAAATGCAATTGATGCGCTAATTTTTCAAAATTGATTTGATGAATTGGTATATCGTGTTTACGCAATTCTTTCTCTAATAAGATCTGACCATCATGTCGATGTTTTTCGTAATCTAATTGTTTAAACCAATTTAAAACTTTGGCTTTAGCTTTTGTGGTGTGTAGGTATCCTAATTCAGCATTTAACCAATCACGACTTGGTTTGGCTTCTTTGGTGGTTAAAATCGAAACTTGTTCACCAGTTTTTAATTTATGAGTTAAAGGCACGATATTGCCATCAATTTTCGCGCCTCGGCAGCGATGTCCAATCTCACTATGTATGTGATATGCAAAATCAAGTGGTGTAGAACCTTTTGCTAAATCAATAATATCGCCAGCGGGGGTAAAAACATAAACACGATCTTCTAATTCTTCATGATGTGTTGTTGATTGTTCTATCGCAGATTCTTCTGTATGTGTAACTTCTTTTTGCCAATCTAAAACTTGTTTTAACCATGCCAATTTACGTTCATGGCCAGCTTCAGGTTGTAGCCCGCCTTCTTTATAAATCCAATGGGCTGCAATACCTAATTCAGCTTGTTGATGCATTTCATGAGTTCGAATCTGCACTTCAAAATGCTTATCGTCTGCGATAACTGCAGTATGTAAGGAACGGTAACCGTTAGCTTTTGGATTACTAATATAATCATCAAATTCTTCTGGAATACGTTGCCATAAATCATGAACCAAACTTAAGACGGTGTAACAATCTTCAATACTATTAACTAGTACCCGAACAGCAGTTGCATCGTAAATTTTTTTAACATCAACATTTTTACGCTGCATTTTTTTATAAATACTAAATATATGTTTTGACCGTCCATAAATTTCAGGTTTTTTTACACCAGCTTTTTCAACAGCATTTTTTAATGTTAAGACAATATCGGAAACAAATTTATCTCGATCTATACGGCGTGCATTTAAACCTTTAGCAATTTCTTTATATTTTCCCGGTTCTAAATAACGAAATGCTAAATCTTCTAATTCCCATTTTACTTGCCCAATACCCAATCGATTTGCAAGAGGAGCATAAATATCCATGGTCTCTCTTGCTAATTCTTGTTGTATTTCTGCAGCTAGACTATTTGCTCGACGTAAAATTCGAATACGTTCTGCTAATTTGATTAACACAACTTGGATATTGTCGACCATCGCGATCAACATTTTCCTGATGTTGTCTTGAGATGTTTGGAAGCGAGAACGACTTTCTCCGGTATGTCGATGCAGTAAGCGGATGCTATTCATTCGTTGTACACCATCAACTAATTTAGCAACGTTTTCGCCTAGGTGTTCACGAATATCATCAAGAGATAAATCAGCGTATTGGACACTTTCATAGACAATAGCTGCAGCTAGCGTATTTGGATCCAAATCAAGATCAGCCAAAATATCGGCAATTGCTAAACCTTGCTGTAAACACGATTCGCCAGTTTCGGTAGGTTGATCGCTGCCAGCAAGTTGGCTTAACACGCAAGCACTGCGAATAATTTGCAAATTTTTTTCGGGTAACTTTGAAGATAAATGATGTAGCCAGGCTTCAAGATTGACTGAGCCATCTTCTTCTAAGTGAGATTTTTCGCGTGTTTTGACCATGAGCTTATCCTCACTCGACCGCTATGCAGTCAACTTCTGTCACATCCGCTCGAATACGGCAATTGATTCAACGTGATCAGTATGTGGGAACATATCAATCACGCCGGCTTTAGCCAACTTAAATCCTTTTTTGTGAACTAATATTCCTGCATCTCGCGCCAAAGTGGCTGGGTTACATGAAACATAGACGATACGTTCGAGTAAAGGCCAGCATTCAATTTGTTCTACGATATTTAATGCGCCAGAACGGGGCGGATCAATTAATAGTTTAGTGAATTTTTCTTTAGACCACGCGCAATGAGTAAAAGATTGTTCTAAATTAGCAGCATAAAATTCTAAGTTATCTAAATTGTTTAATTTAGCGTTTTTTCCCGCACGTTCTGTCATATTAGCGTCACCTTCGACGCCAATAGCTTTTTGGCTATATCTGGCGATTGGTAGGGTGAAATTGCCTAAACCACAAAATAAATCGAGCACGATATCTGTTTTTTTAAGTTGAAGTAGTTCTATGGCTTTACTCGTTAACAAACGATTTATGTCGCTATTTACTTGAATAAAATTACTTGGATGAAACCAGATTTCAATCTGATGCTCAGGTAACTTGTAGCTCAAATCAAATGGCTCATTTTGGGGCCACAGCAACCAAACTGAATCCATATTTTTAGGTTGTAGGTAAATGCGAATTTGATTATATTGAGCAAATTGAGTCAAAATTTGCAAATCTTGCTGCGAAAATTCGAGAAGATGTCGGAAAATTAAAGCAACGTTATCATCGCTCACAGTTACTTCTATTTGTGGAATATGCTCAAAAATACTCAAATCTCTTATCATGATTTGAAGTGGTTGGATGAGCGCAGAAACTTTAGGTACTAATACATCACAAGTTGTAAGATCAGCTAAATATCGACTATTTTTCTCTCTAAATCCCACCAAAATTCGACCTTTTTTAGCAACATAGCGAACACCTAGCCGAGCCCGGCGTCTGTAACCCCAAGAAGAAGGGGTTTGCATAGGTGGTAACCATTCTTGTGGCTGAATATTCCCAAAATGGTTGAAGTGTTCTTTTAACATTTGTTGTTTTAATGAAATTTGGTAATTTTCAGATATATGCTGCAAGCTACATCCGCCACAAATTCCAAAGTGTGGGCAGCGAGGAATTACTCGATGTGGGGACGAAGAAATAACTTGTTCTATAGTTGCTTCATCAAATCGAGCATGACGTTTTCGATAACGAATAGAGACTTGTTCGCCAGGTAAGGCGCCTTCCACAAAAGTGGTTTTACCATTGATGTGAGCAATCCCTCGACCTTCGTGACTAAGTGACTCTATGTTTACTATTTCAGGTATTATTTTATCTTTTTCCATTAATTAAATTATCTATTTTCACATAATAGGGTGGAGCTATGTTGCTCAAGGCGGCATCCCAATGGTCGGTTGAAATCATCAACCATAACTACTTTAGGACGTAATTGTTTAGCTTCGAGTTCATCGAGCCAAGCATAGCTAATAATAATCAACCGATCGCCCACTTGGCCTAATCGAGCAGCAGCGCCATTTAAGCAAATTTGGCCAGTATTACCAGGTATAGCATAAGTTTCAAAGCGATCGCCTGTATTGATATTCACAACTTGAACTTTCTCGTTTTCCAATATATCAGCAAGCCGCATTAACTCTTGATCAATAGTAATGCTCCCAACGTAATTGAGATTAGCTTCGGTCAAAGTTGCTCGATGAATTTTAGATTTATGCATGTTTCGAAACATGTAAATTATTTTCCTATTAAATTAAATTTTTCGTGTTCCAATAACCAAGCTTTTATGTGTAATTCTTGTGATGAATTCGAGCCTTTATAACCTCGTAATTGATTTTTCTGATCTAAAACACGATGGCAAGGAATAACGATTGGAAAAAGATTCGTACGGCAAGCACTACCAATAGCACGCGCATGACTATTAATTTCTTTTGCTAAGGTACCGTAGTGCTTGATTGTCCCCGCAGGAATAGCAAGCAATTTTTTCCAAACTTTTTGTTGAAATTCACTGCCTTTTTGTAAAGCCAAAGGTAAATCGAAAATAAAATTTGTTGTTGCAAAGTCGCAATTGAAATAAGCAATTAATTGTTCTTCTACTTCTTTAGCTAGTGTATTTTGAGCAGAAAGTAACTTTTGATTAGAAGGTAAAAAATCAATCGAATAGACAAATTGATCGTCAGTTTTTATACCTAAAATGCCAATTGGAGAAGAAAGAATAGAAGAATATGACATTGCTTTATTTCCCTATTTTTTAAGTTGGATGGAATATATATAGCAGAGAAATCCAACAAATCAGGTTATAAACAAGTTATTTCCAGTTGGGTTTTGCTATAAGCGCAACCCAACTTTGAGGAGAAAAAAGCATCGTTATTATTTTTTATTCTGATTTTTCTTTCGCAGCTTGTTTTTTACCTGAGGTTAAATCTTCACTAATACGAGCTTTACGGCCAG
This sequence comes from uncultured Gammaproteobacteria bacterium, assembly GCA_964645885.1. Taxonomy (GTDB): domain Bacteria; phylum Pseudomonadota; class Gammaproteobacteria; order CAZYCO01; family CAZYCO01; genus CAZYCO01. The sequence goes on along the minus strand of CAZYCO010000033.1, from coordinate 12,858 downwards.
ATAAATTGCGTAAGTAATACAGTTTTGCACGACGAACTTTACCGCGACGTTTTACTTTGATGGCATGAATTAATGGACTGTAAGTTTGAAATACACGTTCAACACCTTCACCGTGTGAAATTTTTCTTACAGTGAATGCAGAATTTAACCCACGATTACGCATTGCAATTACAACGCCTTCAAAAGCTTGTAAACGTTCGCGATTTCCTTCTTTTACTTTAACCATTACTTCAACGGTATCGCCTGATTTAAAATCTGGGATTTCTTTGCCTTGCATCTGTTCTCTTTCAAGGCTTTCAATAATGTTCATGTTCACGTTCTCCTTTGGCTTTATTTCTAGATTCAATAAATTCAGCTAGCAGTAGTTGTTCTTCTTTAGTTAATTCTTTTTGTTGCAATAAATCAGGACGTCTTAAAAAAGTTCGACCTAATGATTGTTGTAATCGCCATTTTGCAATCGCTTGATGATCACCTTTTAGTAAAACTTCCGGTACACATTTATCAGCAATTTTTTCGGGCCTAGTATAATGCGGACAATCAAGTAAATGATTGTTAAAAGAATCTTGTTCTGCAGATTGTTCATCACCTAATACGCCTGGAACTAAACGACTAATCGCGTCAATTAATACCATGGTTGGTAATTCACCACCTGATAAAACATAATCACCAATCGAATATTCTTCATCGACAAAAGTTTCAATAATACGTTCATCGATTCCTTCATAACGACCTGAAATTAAAATAAATCTTTTATTGCTTAGGCTTAATTTTTTTATAACTGACTGATCGATGCGTTTACCTTGTGGCGAAAGATAAATAACGGTTGATTCAGTGGTTGTGCGATTTTTCGCAGCTAATATTGCTTGCGCCATAGGACCATATTTCATAACCATTCCTGGTCCACCGCCGTATGCTTTGTCATCAACGGTATGATGTTTATCTTCAGTAAAATCACGCGGATTAAACATATTTATTTCTATTAAGCCACGCTCAATAGCTCGCCCTACAACACCATTTTTTAAAGTTGCAAACATGTTTGGGAAGAGGGTGATGATATCAAATGAAATCATGTTTAAAACTCCGCATCCCAATCAACAATAATTTTTTGATTATTGAGATCGACTGATTTCACATGACGTTCAAGCACATATGGAATAAGGCGTTCGCGTTCGCCATTTACTACTAATACATCATTTGCGCCAGTAGCCATTAAGCGAGTAACAGTTCCTAAAGTAATGCCTTGTTCATTAATAACAGTGAGTCCTTCAAGATCTGACCAGTAGAAATCATCTTTAGGGAGCGCAGGTAAGACATCACGAGGAACAATAATTTCACTTCCACATAAGGACATGGCTGTTTCAGGTGTATCAATATTCTTAAATTTGGCAATCAAACTTTTATTTTGTTTTTGAGTTTTCTCTAATTTGGCATCAAGCAATTGACCATCTTTGCGTAATTGCCAAGGAGAATATAGGAATAGGTTAGTATAGGGATTTGTATATGAACGAATTTTCAACCAGCCTTGAATGCCAAAGCTGGTTTCAATTTTTCCTACTGTAACCCAAGAGTTTGATGCGGACATAATAATCAAATTGTATTTATATTAAGCAGCAGCTTCAGTGGTTGCTTCTTCAGATGTAGCTGCTTTTTTAGGTTTTTTAGCGCGAATTGGTTTTGGTCTAGCGCCAAATTTTTCGAAATCTTTTACAAGTCTAGCAACAGTCATGGATGGTTGCGCGCCTTGTGAAACCCAGTATTTTACGCGTTCTAAATTGATTTCGATGTAGTTTTCAGATTGAGGAGCGATTGGATTGTAGTAGCCCAAACGTTCAATAAAACGACCATCACGAGCATTGCGGCGATCAGTCACTACTAGGTGATAAAAAGGACGTTTATGTCCTCCTGCACGAGCTAAACGAATAACGACCATTGTGATTCTATTCCTCTAATAATTTAGTTAAAAACTGGCCAGAAAAAGAAGCGCCGATTCTAAGCAATTCGCTTCAAATTAAAAAGTTTTTTTTGATAAAAGAAGGCTTTTTACATTAGATCTTCTGGTGAAAACCCTTTAGGTAGCTGGCTCATCATTTTTTTCATAGCGCCTGGTTTACTGAATTTTTTCATCATTTTCTGCATTTGCTCAAATTGACGAAGTAGCTTATTCAAATCCTGTAACTGAGTACCTGAACCTTTAGTAATACGGCGTTTTCTAGAGCCACTATTGATTACCAATTTTGGAAAGCGGCGTTCTTGTAAGGTCATGGATTGAATCAATGCTTTAATTTGGATAAAAGATTTATCGTTAATTTTGTCTTTTGCTGCTTGTGGTAGTGCATTTACCCCAGGTAATTTGGCCATCAAACTGCTGATACCACCCATTTTCTGCATCTGCTCGATTTGCGCTAAAAAATCATCGAAATCGAAACCAGCTCCTTTCAATATTTTTTTAGATAATTTTTCAGATTGTTTTTGATCGAAATGACGTTGAGCTTCTTCAACCAAAGTTAAAATATCACCCATATCGAGAATACGAGACGCAACTCGATCAGGATAGAAAGGTTCAAGGGCATCAACTTTTTCGCCTACCCCTAAAAATTTAATTGGTTTACCAGTAATAGAACGGACTGAAAGAGCAGCACCGCCACGTGCATCACCATCTGTTTTGGTCAAAATAACACCAGTTAATGGCAAAGCATCATGAAAGGCTTTAGCGGTTTTAGCAGCATCTTGACCAGTCATGCTGTCAACAACAAATAAAGTTTCAATTGGATTGATAGCCTGATGAAGTATTTTAATTTCCTGCATCATTTGCTCATCAATATGAAGTCGGCCGGCAGTATCGATAATCACCACATCAAATAATTGTCGTTTTGCAGAAGCGATAGCTTCTTTCGCGATAGTCACTGGTGATTGTTCAGGATGACTTGGATGAAAATTAACATCGATTTGCTTAGCTAAAGTTTCTAATTGTTGAATAGCTGCTGGGCGATAAATATCAGCACTGGTGACTAAAATTTTCTTGTTTAATTGTTCTTTTAGATAACGAGCTAATTTTGCAACAGTCGTGGTCTTTCCTGAACCTTGCAGACCTGCAACTAAAATAACTGCAGGAGGTTCGGTACGTAAATTAAGTTCACTATTGGTTTCGCCCATTAAATTTTTTAATTCTTCAAATACTAATTTAATAAAGGCTTGTCCCGGGTTGATATTGGTAATAATAGTTTGACCTAATGCTTTTGAACTGACTTGAGTTAAGAACGAATCAATAACGGGTAAAGCAACATCTGCTTCTAATAAAGCGGTACGTACATCTTGTAATGCTTCTTGAATGTTTTCTTCATTTAATTGAGTTTTACCGCGGAAACGGTTAACGACATTACTTAATTTTTCTGTAAGTTGATTAAACATATATTTCTCTCATAAAAACATGGTTGGGTTTCGGCTTTGCCGAAGCCTAACAAAATATCTAAAATGATTTTTCTAATTCTAACAATTGACTCATAAAGTAGCTATGCGATGATGCCTCTCGCTATGATAAATCAGCATTTCTTATTTTTCTTAAGTGTTTTAACAATAGCCTGTTTAAGCGCTGTGATGGTGCAACGTTTATTTGCGCGCCAAACAAAATCAATGGTCGCGTTATGGCTGCTCGCTTTTTCAGCCAGTATTTTTGCAATTCTTTCTATTATTTTAGGTATTCTATTATCTGAACCTTATCTTATCGAAATTAAAACCAGACCTTATTTTGTAGTACATGTTCTGCTATCAATCTTTGCGTTTAGCGTCATTGCTTTAGCTGCCTTGCAAGCGATGATCTTAGCACTACAAGATTTTTTATTACGCAGACAAGTAGAAAATACACTTTTAAAAAAATTACCCTCATTAGAAATAATGGAGCACTGGTTATTTAATTTTATTTTATTTGGCTTTGTTTTATTAACGTTGGTTGTACTAACAAGTTACTGGACATTTTCAACTACGCTCACTGGAGTGGTTTTACAAAAAATGATGTTAGTTCTAAGCGCTTGGATTTTATTTGCGGTGTTGCTAATTGGAAGACGATTTTTTGGTTGGCGCGGCCGTCGTGCAATCCGCGGTACTTTATCTGGATTTTTATTGTTGCTCATCGCTTATCTAGGATTTCATTTATATGTATGAAGACTTACCAGTAGGGATACTGATTACTATTTTAGTGTTCTTAATTTCACTTTCAGCTTTTTTTACTGCTGCTGAAATTGGAATCATGGCGATTAACCGTTATCGCTTAAAACATATGGCAAAAGAAGGCCATCGATTAGCAATATTAGTGAGCAAATTATTAGAACGACCAGAACAATTATTAGGCGTGATTTTGATTGTAAATAATCTTTCAAACATCATGGCATCTGCAGTTACAACTTTAATTGTATCGCAAAAATATAATGAACTTGGTGTTGCAATCGCTACTTTTATTTTGACCTTTGTAATTTTAGTGTTCGGTGAAGCAGCACCAAAAATTTATGGTGCATCCCATCCACAAAAAATTGCTTTTATTGCAGCTATTCCACTCTTAGTTTTACAAAAATTATTTTATCCATTTGTGATATCAATCAATGTTCTTGCTAAAGGATTATTACGTTTATTTAGAATAAAAATTAAAGGATCAAAAGCTGACACATTAAGTGGCGAAGAGTTGAAAACAGTAGTGATTGAAGCAAGTGGTATTATTCCAAAACAACATCGCGATATGTTGTTAAGTATTTTCGATATAGAGCAAATGACTGTAAATGACATCATGGTACCGAAGAATGAAATTATCGGTATTAATCTTGATGATGATTGGGATGATATTTGTCAGCAATTACAAAATAGCCAACATACAAAACTACCTCTTTATCGTGACAATATTGATAACGTATTAGGTATGCTGCATTTACGTTCAGCTTTAAGTTTAATTACATCAAAAGAGCCAAAAAAAGAGCAATTGTTACAAGTAGCAGAGAAAATTTTTTGGTTACCTGAAAATACTTTGTTACATCGTCAGTTACGAAACTTTCGTAAATATAAAACCCGTATTGGTTTAGTCGTAAATGAATATGGCGATATTCAAGGTTTAGTCACACTTGAAGATATTCTAGAAGAAATAGTAGGTGAATTTACCACTGATATTGCAGCTTCAGCACAACTTGTTCATCCACAAGTAGATGGTAGTTATTTAATTGATGGTGGTGCTTTAGTTCGAGAGTTAAATCGAGATTATGGTTGGGAATTACCAAGTGAAGGCCCTAAAACATTAAGTGGTTTAATTATCGAACAATTACAAGATATTCCTGAAACAGGTGTTTGCTTACTAATAGAAGGTTATCCAATCGAAATTATGCGCGTGAAAGATAATACTGTTAAAACCGCAATGATTTTTCCGCATTTGAGAAAAGTAAAAGAAGAAACGAAAGAGTAATAACTAATTTAGTCTTCGGTTTCAAAAGTTGAGCGAGCAACAAATGCGCGTGCAAGTGTACCGCTATCAACTAATTCCAACTCACCGCCTAATGGCACGCCATGCGCGATACGTGAAGTTTTAATTCCAGCAGTTTTAACTAATTCAGCGATGTAATGTGCTGTTGCTTCACCTTCAACAGTTGGATTAGTTGCAAGAATAATCTCTTGAATAGGACGTTGTTTGATTTGTTGTAATAGCATTGGAATACCAATAGCTTCAGGACCAATGCCATCAAGCGGTGAGAGATGTCCCATCAATACAAAATAATAACCACGATAGGTTGCGGTTTGTTCAATTGCTAAAACATCAGATGGATTTTCAACTATACATAACAAAGAAGCGTCACGACGTTCATCATTACAAAAACGACAAACTGTTTCTTCGCAAAACGTACGACAGCGAGTGCAATGCGTAATATTGCTCAGTGTACGCTTCAATGTTTCTGCTAATTGCAAACCTTGATCACGATTACGTGATAATAAATGAAATGCCATGCGTTGTGCTGATTTAGGGCCAACACCTGGTAAACAGCGTAATTGTGTGATGAGTTGATCAATTAGCGGACTGAATGTGATGGACATATCTATAACTTTTCCTAATTTGCCGCATTATTCCTCTTTACCTGCTAAAAAATCAGCTGGATTAATAGGAAAATCGCTAGAAAATTTTGATAATTTTTCTTTTGTTACTCGTTCTGCTTTTTTTAATGCGTCATTGAATGCTGCTGCAGCTAAATCAGCAAGCATAGTTAAATTTGTTTCTGTTGCTAATGAAGCATCATACATAAAACGAACAACTTCATGTTTTGCTGCATAAATTTCTACTTTTGCTAATCCGGCACCAGCTTCACCAGTAACGATAGTTTTATTAAGTTCTTCCTGAATTTCTTTTAATTTAGCTTGAATTGCTTGTCCTTTTTTCATCCAATCAGCAATACCCATAATTAATCTACCTCTTTTAATGGTTGAACCGAATCAGAAACAATCGTTGCGCCAAATTTTGACATCATTTGTTGTACAAATGGATCAGTTTGCATATTTTGCAATGCTTCTTGTTGTGCTTTTGAAGCTTGCTCTGTTTTTAATTGAGAAGGGGTGACTGTATTAACTTGCTCAATAGAAATAACAACACGTACATCTTTGTTAAAATGCGCTGAAAGTGCTTCTTTTATAGCTTGTTCTTGTAAAGGATTATGTAACGCTTTGGCTTTTGGATCGAGTGATAAATAAAATGTATTGTCTTCAAATGATTTCAATACGCAATGCGAAGCAACGGTCATCACAGGACCAGATAATGACAATTGATTAAGTAAGCGTTCCCAATTTATAGCACTCTTCGCAATTGAATTTTCAGTTGTGTTGTCGCTTGGTTCATAATTCTCACGTACGCTTCGTTTGTTCGCACTTGAAGAGGCGCCTTGCTGAAAATTCAATTGCTGTGAGCGCTCATTATTTGTTGCAGAACTAGTAGTGATTACTTTTTCTGGTTTTTCTAATTCAAACGCTAACATGCGTAGCAAAGTCATTTCGAAACCAACTCGTTGTGAAGGCGCATATGCCAAATCACGTAGTCCAATTAAAGCGATTTGATACAGTAATTGTAGTTGCTCTTTAGAAAATAAATTAGCAACAGCAATAAATTCAGCTTGTTTCAATAATGATTCGCTAACAGCGTTTGGTACAAATAAAAATAATGATAATTGATGCAGTAAACTTAATAACTCATTCAAAATATCTGCAAAATCGTGATTAAATTCTGCAATTTTTTCCGACCAACTAAAGGTTTGCTCAAAATTTTGTTGTGCAATTGCAGTTAATAAAGCAAATAACGATGGTAATTCAATGCTACCTAGCATCAAACGCACATCACGTTCTGAAATTGTGCCATCACAAAATACAATCGCTTGATCCAATAAACTTAAAGCATCACGCAAACTACCGTTTGCAGCTTTTGCTAATAGAGCAGTTGCAGTTGTTTCAAATGCAATTGTTTCGGCAGCCAAAATTTTTTCTAACTGCGATTGAATTTGTAAAGGTGGTAATGCTTTTAAATGAAATTGCAAGCAACGTGATAACACAGTCATCGGTAAACGTTCTGGATCAGTTGTTGCTAATAAAAATTTGACATGAGCAGGTGGTTCTTCAAGTGTTTTTAACAACGCATTAAAACTGTGCGTTGAAAGCATATGAACTTCGTCAATCAAATAAATTTTGAAACGTCCGCGATTAGGTGGGTAGTGAATATTTTCTAAAATTTCGCGCGTGTCTTCGACTCGAGTACGAGATGCGGCGTCAATTTCAATCAAATCGATAAAACAATTGCGATTGATATCGATACAATTTTGACATTGATCACAAGGCGTATCGCTAATTGCAGTTTCACAATTTAAACATTTGGCAAAAAGTCTAGCTAAAGTTGTTTTGCCTACACCTCTAGTACCAGTAAATAAGTACGCGTGATGTAAACGCTGTAATTTTAATGCTTGTGATAATGCTTTTACGACAGGATGTTGACCAACAAAATCGGAAAAATTTTTCGGACGCCATTTACGTGCTAATACTTGATATTCCATAACCTTGTCGAAAAATTAATTTTATTAGAATTTGGAGGCGGTCACCCACCACACTTCGGCGCCCACATCGACTACTACCGCTGCTTCCTTCCGGATCTCACGGGGTTTGTAGTTTTGCGTCGCGAAGGGGTTGGCGACCAGCCATTGGTAAGCGCGAAATGATAACGACATTCAATCACACCAGCAACCGTTAAAAGTTCCTTAATGTAGTAACAGTAGAATAGTAAGAAAAAGACTCAAGGATGAAACCAAATTATTATTTAATTGTCCTTGAGGTATGTTGTGTTTGAATTTTTTAAAAAAGAACAGCCAAAATTAATTTCATTTCCAAATTCGCCTGATCCTGTACCGTCAGATCAAAACGCTGAGCCTCCATTTGAAAGAATTGCTGATGTCAAAGCAATCACCATAGAACAAGAACTCATTCAAAATTTTTTTAATCATTCAAAATATACAGGTGAACGCCTATTACTTTCTGCTGTTATTCAAGAAATGATTGAGCGGATTAAACTTAATCTGTTAGCACAGGATTTATTAATTGGTGTCAATGAAATTTTAAAACAAAACGATATTGAGTTAAGCCATCCAGATTTATTTAACAATTTTATTTTAGCGTGCAAAGTTTTTTATAATGTTAGAAAAAATTTCTTTTTAAATACAACGCATGAATCATTTAATGAACTTCAAGTAGATACACGTTTGGAAACAACAGAGCTTGCGATATTGTTATCGTACAAGCTTGATTTAGTTGACTATAAAGATTTTATTGCTAAAAAAAAAAAACCATTTATCTCGAAAACCAGCTGCACTTAAGCATTTAATGTTAGATGTGTTATATGCAACGAGTGAGAAATATCAAATTACTTATGGCTTAACTAGATGTTCACTGTTAGCTGATTTAGGAATTAAAGAATTTTTAAAAATAGAAGGTGAGAAAGTTGCTAAATTCATTCAAACCAGTTTAGAAAAAAAAGGTGATCATTGTTATAACACTATCGCTTCTAATGTATGGCAGGAAATTGATAATGGTAAAAATAAACTTTGTTTCAACAATGGGTTGGTTACTGATTTGTGGGCGCCAGCAATTTATCCAGTTGAACAAAGCTTAGATTTAGTTCGCGCATACTCTCAAGACGTAGCTACTCGTATAAATTCTACTCATCCAATTATAGCTGACATGCTACCTACACAAATTAACGTTTCAACCGATGAAGTTGCTCGAATGGATTTTTCTTCTTGTGTTGCATCTGCAACTTACTCGTTTCAACTTTTGCAATCAGCTGCGGAAAAAATTATTTCTACAATGAAGCAATATGAAAAACCTAAACATTCAAAATTTGATTTGTCTCAATTTTTAAAAACAAAACGTAATGATTTAATGGATTTTATTGAAGATATTCAATTCGTGATTGATACACTTAAAGAAGAAAATAAGAAAGTTGAAACAGTAAATATAACTTTTATTGATCAGATTAATGATCAAGTTGAAAATTTTTATACCACTTTATTTTGTAAAATTTTATCTATTCCACTTCCAAAAAATGGCGCATTGTTTTTTGATAATTCTGCCTATTGGCATAGTGCTAGAGATTATTTAAAACAGTATTCTGAGTTTGGACAAAACCATATTTTGTACCATGATGAAAAATTAACTGTTAATGAAATAGAACAAAAATCTGATATTGAAAGCGCTATTCATTCAATTAGTTAAACATTCCTTAAGCTCGCACAAGTAAAATAAAACAAAGGACAACATATTTTCTTAATATTTTATTAAAACAATTTAATCACGGATGGATTCTACGAAACCGAGGTTCGTGATGTTCAATTTTTTTAATAATCGAAAGAGACAACAAATAGTAGATCTTCAAAGTGTACAAGTTGAAGGTGAAGATGATTGGATTTTGGCTGAAACTAAAGAGCAAATGCAACAAAGACTTAAAAATGGCACGCTTGTAGATCAATATGAAAGTATTGCAAGTATTTACAAAGAGCCAGTAGAAGAATTACTTGCACAAAGTTTTACTGGTTATTTTGAATATTTCAGAAATAGTGAAATTTCACTTCCTGCTAAAATCATTGATGAAATAATTGAGCGCATTAAATTAAATCTAACCGAGCAAGATTTATTATTTGGTGTTAATGAACTTCTACAGCAAAACCATATTCAAATTGCAAATCAAGAAAGATTTGAGAACTTTGTAATTGGTTGCAAAATTTTTTATCAAGTTAGAAAACAATTTTTTGTTGCTACTTCTGCTGTTAATTTTAATGACCTTGAATTTCAAACTAGAAAAGAATTAGCGAAATTTCATGGCATCTTACGTAAAGAAATTTTTGGGGAAAATATCCAGGGACTTAATGATATATTTCATTTTCCTAAACCTGATCCAATACTAGCTAAATTAAAAATTAATTATCAAACCCATGCTGTACAAGCAATCCGTATTTTAGAGGCAAGCACTTATCAGCTGACTTTAGAAACATATGGTTTAGCTAATTGTGGTGCACAAAGTGATGCTGGAATTGTAGAGTTTTTAAAACTTCAATCGCAAAAAATATTAACGGAATATGAGTTGACGGCAGACGATCACACTTTTTTAATGTTGTATTCCGACAGCGTGCAAGATTTTGAAACCAGTTGTTATATCGATACATGGGCAGGACGAGTTTACCCTGGCATACAAATATCAGAAGTTATAAAAGGACATGTTTCACATTCAGATATTTGTATGAATGAAACTTATGATATTGATATCCAAAAGGCTCCAAGACAATTTGAAAATTTTGCTAGAACAACATTTTCTTTTAATCATGAAATGGTATGTGATAAAGCGATTGCTTCCCTAGAAAGCTTACAACAAGCAGCTGAAATGATTGTTGCTGATATTAATAAAATTAAAAGAGAAAATAGTAAAGACCAAGCTGTTTTAGATTTTTTACTGAAAAAACAAGAAGATTTACTTAATTTTTCTGAAAATATTAGATGGACGATTGAAGAAATTGATTTTGGTGAGTTTGTAAAAACGAATGTTATTTTAGTTAATGAACTCAATGATTTAATTGAGAATTTTTATACCGTTTTATACTGTAAAATTTTGCGCGCGCCTTATGGTTCAAAATTTTTTGAAGGCGAGTTTTTGCAAGAGCTAAAAAATATTTTATGGGATTATGCACGTTATGCTGACAGTATTATCGATTTAAAAATTGGTGTGGAACCTCCAGCACCACAAACCACTGATGATACTCAAGATGATGAACCAAATGACATAGAAAATAATTCTTTTGATGGCAGTGAAGAATCTGAAAATAGTAGTGAACTACAATTTCAAATGAACCTATAATTTTTAAATATCTCACGCTACTATTTCTTAAAATTTTAGGAGTAGCGTGTGATGATTAAACTTTATCAATTTCCATATTATTGGAATATTCAAACCAGTCCATTTTGTTTAAAACTTGAAACCTATTTACGCATGACGCGAACTCCTTTCGAAATCGTAGAATGTTACGATTTATCTCAAAGTCCTACTGGCAAGCTTCCTTTTATTGATGATAATGGCCATATCGTTGCAGATAGCAGTTTAATTATTAGTTATTTAAAACAAAAACATGGCGACAAACTGGATCAGCATTTATCGCCAGAACAAAAAGGCCAAGCGATTGCTATCCAACGCATGTTAGAAAACCATTTAATGAGTGTTGTGAAATATGGTCGCTGGGTAGAGGAGAGTGGTTGGAAAATAATAAATGAAGCTTTTTTTTCAGCACTTCCTAAAGAAATGGCGGGAATCGCAGAACAAGTTCGCGAAAAAATGACCAATGAAGTTTATGCATCAGGATTCAAAAATTATTCTGCAGAGATCATTTATCAATGGGGCATGGATGATATTAATGCACTTGCTGATTGTTTTTCTGATGAACAATTTTTCTTTGGCAAACAAGCGTCTTCACTTGATGCGTGTATTTATGCTTTTTTAACACAATTATTGTTTGATCCACTTGAAACACCGCTTAATTTACACACACGCCAAATAAAAAAATTAGTGGATTATACTGATCACATGAAGTTTTTATTATGTGATGACAATGCAAATTTTTAAACTAGAGGTGCAATATGAAAAAAGTTAATGTTTTATTTCTAGTTGTTATTATTTTTTCACTTACAGCTTGTGCGCAATGGAACGTTAAAAAATGTTCAGGTACCAGTTGGTATGAAGAAGGAAAACGAGTTGGCAGTGAAACCAAACCTATGAATGCAATGTATTCAGCACAAGCTGAATGTAGACGTTTAGGTGTAGCAGTGGATATGCGTGCTTATGAAATGGGTTGGAAAGAAGGATTACGTCAAACCTGTAACGCGCAAAGGGGCTATGAATTAGGTGCAAGTGGTGCAAATCGTGCTTCATTTAATTGTCCTGCACCGTTTGATAAAGATTTTTATCAAGCCTTTGATCAAGGCATTCGCAAATATTGTAGTTCACCTAAATTAGCGTTTGCTAAAGGACGTGCCGGTGAACCTATGCCAAATTGTCCAGGTGATTTGCAAGCTGGATTTGCAGCGGATTATCAACGTGGTTTAGCACTGCACGAACAAGTACAAGCCTTACAAAATAGAATCGATGAATTAAATCGTCGAGCTGAAGATATCCAAAATAAAATGCGCGAAGAAGATCAGAAGAAAGGTACCAATTACGATTTAATGCGTCGTTACCAACGTGAATACGACAGACTACAAAATGAAATTTTAAATTTACGTCAGCAAATGACAGTGTTGAAAGTGATTTAAATATTGATGAAGAATTTT
>CAZYCO010000032.1:14755-19548 GCA_964645885.1 uncultured Gammaproteobacteria bacterium | reverse complement strand
ATAGACGGCGGTAATTCGTATTGCTCGAATAAAGATGCAAGAGATTTAGGTTGAATATCTAAAACATTCATTGTGTTTGAGCCGTTTGTACTAAATTATCTGGTGGAATATTCAAAATCGATAATGCTCCGCCTGCAACTTGAGCAAACACGGGGGCAGCTACCAGACTCGCATAATAAGCGTCTTCGCTTGGATCTTGAACTACTACCGCAATAACTAATTTTGGATTAGAGGCTGGGACGATACCAACAAAGCTTGCAATATGATGCTTTTCTTCATATCCGCCTTTTTCGCTTAACATTCGAGCTGTACCTGTTTTTCCAGCAATTCTATAACCCGGTACTTGAGCTAAATGTCCGGAGCCATCTTTATCATCAACCACGTTTTCTAAGATAGACAGCATAGTATCCGCTACTTCTGGACTCAGTACTCGCTCAGCTTGTTGTGGTTGCTGTAACTTCAATAGAGAAACTGGCTTTTTCAGTCCTTTCGCGCCAATAACAGCATATGCTCTAGCTAATTGCAGTGGTGTAACTGAAATACCATAACCAAATGACAACGTTGCTAAACCAAATGGGCGCCATTTAGGTGGATGAACAATCGTTCCTTCTCTTTCACCAGGAAATGAACTTCCTGTTGTTTCCCCAAATCCAACACGACGAAGTAAATTATAAAGACTATCTGGTGGCATCATGAGCGTAATTTTACTTACACCAATATTACTTGAATGCTTTAAAACATCGATCACGCTCATTACGCCACGACTATGAATATCGCGAATAAGATTGCCATCTAAAGTCATAAAACCTGGACGAGTATCAATCATTGACATTGGTTTTATCACTTTGCCTTCAATACCATTTGCAACGCTAAATGCTTTAATTACAGAACCGGGTTCAAATAAATCTGTTTCAGCTCGATTGCGATAACGTCCATCATCGCTAATAGGAAGTGGTCTTTGATTTGGATTAAAAGTGGGATAATTCACCATTGCTAATACTTCGCCAGTATTAATATCTAGCACAACAATGGAACCTGTTTTTGCTTTATATTTTTCAATCGCTTTTTCTAATTCTTGATGGGCTAAAAATTGAATTCGACGATCAATACTTAGTGCTAAATTATGTCCAGGACGTGATGGTTTAATCACACCTAAGTGAGTAACAACATTACCAAAACGATCTTTCAGTACTCGTTTTTTACCTGGCACACCGCGTAACCATTCATCGTAATAAAGCTCCAAACCTTCTTGGCCAAAATCATCGATATTGGTAAAACCAATTAAGTGAGAAGTAATAGCGGCTTCAGGATAATAACGACGAAATTCTTGCTGCAAAAACACACCTGGGATTTTTAATGCTTTTACTTGTTCTGCAGTTTGAGGATCAACACCACGGACTAAATATAAAAATTCTTTAGTTGAAAAACGTTTAATTTTTTCTGCAATGGCACTCGGATCTAATGAAAGTAAATTAACTAATTGAAAATATTGTTGCTTAGTTGGTGCAAATTCTTGTGGGCAAATCCAAACTGATTGTACAGGCGTACTAACTGCAAGTGGTTGGCCATTTCGATCAGTAATGATCCCTCTATAAGCAGGAATAGTAACTGTTCGAATAGTTCTGGCATTTCCTTGTGTTTGCAAAAAATCTCGATCGACAACGGTCAGATAAACCATTCGACTCATTAATGCTAAAACGCAGGCAATAAATAAAAAAATCAGAAAAAAAAAGCGTTTTTTGTAAAAATATTTTGTAGTGCGTCTCACTTCGAAATCACAATCACTTTAGTTGGTTGTGGTTGAATCATTTCTAAATTTTGTGATGCGATTTTTTGAACACGCCATTGGGTGACTAATGTGCTTTGCTCTAATAACAATTGTCCCCATTCAATTTGTAAACGTTGTTTCATTTGTTCAGCCATTTCAATTTGACCGATTAAACGACGTTCTAAATCTTTAACATAAATTGTTAATAAACCTGAAATTAAAATGCTAAATAATAAAGCGAATAAAAAGATCGTTTCTTTTGATAAAACTAATCTTGTTAAATTGCCACGAAATAAATTCCCTTGAATAACAATTCTAGTTGCTGCATTCATTGTATCTTCTCCGCAATACGTAACACTGCGCTTCTTGCGCGAGGGTTCTGCTCAATTTCTTCGACGCTCGCTTTAATTGCTTTGCCAATAACACGCACACGGGGTTTCAATTGTTGCTGTGTAACTGGTAAACCAATAGGAAAGTCGTCCCCTTTGTTTTGTTTTTGTAAAAATTGTTTAACAATTCGATCTTCTAGCGAATGAAAACTAATCACTGCTAATCGACCATTTTCAGTTAATACATCCAAACATTGCGGCAATGCCGCTTTTAAATCGTCTAATTCTTGATTAATAAAGATACGAATGGCTTGAAACACGCGTGTGGCAGGATTTTTATGTTTTTCCCAAGCAGGGTTAGCACGACTCACGATGTCTGCTAATTGTTTTGTAGTTGAAATAGTTTGTTCTTTGCGTGCGGTTACAATTGCATTTGCAATTCGTTTTGCAAAACGCTCTTCACCATATTCTTTAAATACTTGCGCCATCTCGGAAGACTTCGCTTGGTTGATCCAAGTTTTAGCATCTATCCCGCGAGTGTTATCCATACGCATATCCAGTGGTCCATCACGCAAGAAACTGAATCCTCTTACCGCTTCATCTAGCTGCGGTGAAGAAACTCCTAAATCCAACAAAATTCCGTTCACTTTCCCGGTCAACTCGTATTCATTTGCGAGCGTCCGCAGTAAAGTGAACGAACCTTGCTTTACAAACACCCGTTTATCATTTCCAAAAAGCTCTTTAGCAATTGCAATTGCTTCAGGATCTTTATCAATGACAAACAGTCGACCATTGGCATCTAGTCTCGACAGTATCTCGCGGCTATGGCCCCCCCGACCAAAAGTCGCATCGATATAGATGCCGTTAGCCTTAAGAGCTAATCCCGCAATCGCTTCTTTCAACATGACAGATCGATGTGATTTTGAAACGTCATCAACCATTGTCATGTCTTATAAAGAAAGTGACTGTAATTCTTCGGGTAAATCGCTCTCACTCTCCCCAGCCTCACTCAACCATTGTTCTCTATGTTCTTTCCAAACTTGTTCATCCCAGATTTCAAGCTTGCTGCCTTGCCCTACTAACATCGCTTGTTTTTCTAGTTTGGCGTAATCACGTAATAGTTTTGGAAGTACTAAACGACCGCTGTCGTCTAATTCCAAATCCGTCGCATGCCCTATCAACAAATGCTGAATACGACGTGCCACTTTATTGAAACTTGGTAGTGCTTGGATTTTTTGTTCGATGATTTCCCACTGCGTCTGTTGATAAACCAAAAGACATGGGAGTTCTGTATCAATCGTGATGATGATCTGTTGCCCTAAAACATCGCGATAGCGAACCGGAATAGCGATTCGTCCTTTGCTATCAAGATTTACGACGCTAATCCCTCTAAACACGACATCCTCATTTCTTGGGAAAAAGATCCACCACAATCCACTCAACACCACTTTTTGACACTATAGGTAAAAAAATTTCTTGAATCAAGAAAGAAAAAACAAAATGGAATTTATGTGTGAAAAGATTTTGTACAGCTTAGTGATTGTTCTCCTATCTTCTTTACTGCAAATCGAATGAGCTATTTAGAATTAGATCGGTGCAAGGTGCAGTTTGCTTCTACTCTTGCGGGAGAGGCAAACCAGAGATAAATATTTATTATTTTCATACCTGACCAACCTCCCATGCGAGATCAGAGGCAAGCAGAAAAAAATGAGACGGAGGGATGGAACAATTTTTATAGCAAAGAAAAAGCAAAAGAAAAGAAATGACACAGTTTCGAAAAAAAGGTGTTGAAGTCAGCCGATAAGCCGGATTCTGTCGTGGACAATCATTCATCTAGGATGTACGTCACCATACACCTCAAGCGACCTACCCGAACCCAGCGCGAGCCACGCTTTGCCATTTCGAAAAATAGTTGGGTCCCTATTTGGTCTTGCTCTAAGTGGGGTTTGCCCTGCCATTTCTGTTGCCAGAAACGCGGTGCGCTCTTACCGCACCATTTCACCCTTCCCCGAAAACGGGCGGTATATTTTCTGTGGCACTTTCCGTAGGTTTTCACCTCCCAGGCGTTACCTGGCACTTTGCTCTTTAGAGCCCGGACTTTCCTCCACCTAAAATTTAGGCAGCGATTGTCTAGCTAACTTCAACTATTAGGAGTGTATCTAGAGATGAGAGAAAGTTCAAAAACTGCACAATGTTTTTTTTAAATGCATGCAAAATTTTTGCCGCTAACACAGTATTAATATTTACAAAATATAAGAATTTTAGTGCTCTGCATGTTTGTCACTCATGTTTTAGCCACTTTAACTGATAACGACCTTGATCACGCTGCGCTAAAATTTTTACAAGCATTTGCAAAATAGGTTCAAATTCTTTTTCAATTTGCCATGGCGCATTTATTACTGTTAATCCGCAACCATTTAATCCTAATGCAGATGTCTCAGCAGAAAACATCATAAACTCAGCAGCTAAAATATTTTTTGGCGATAACTCTATTATTTTTCGATAAAAACGATCAATTGGATGACGATCTTTTATCGGATACCAAATAACATAAACTCCAGTTTCGAAACGTCTTAATGCATCATTCAAACCATTTAATATATTTTCAAATTCATTTTTATTTTCAAATGGTGGATCAATTAAAATTAAACCCCGTTTTTCTTTAGGTGGTAATACCGCTTTTAATAAGGCATAAG
>CAZYCO010000032.1:282-14739 GCA_964645885.1 uncultured Gammaproteobacteria bacterium | reverse complement strand
ATAAAACAGATTTTTTGTTAGCAAATATTTGCTGCAATATTTCAAATTCTTCGGGATGAAATTCATTTAATATCATTCGATCTTGTGAACGCAAAAATTTTGATGCGATCAATGATGAGCCTGGATAATGAGAACCATATTCTTTTATGGTTTCAATATAATCTTTTAAACAGCCAGGAAAATCTGAGTACTGCAACAAGCGCTCGATTCCGTTACTATATTCTTGCGTTTTTTGTGAGCTAGCACTTGTTAAATCATAACTGCCGCTACCGGCGTGCGTATCTATATAACAAAATGCTTTGTCTTTTTTAGAAAGCGCTTTTAATAACGCAATTAATAAACAATGTTTAAAAACATCGGAAAAATTGCCGGCATGATAACTGTGTCGATAATTCATAATTTTAAATTTTTACAAGGGTTGCAGCATGAAGAACATTATCTTTTCTGCGTTTAAATATTTAGGGATTGGAATGTTAATAGCCTTTCTTGCTGGTTGTGAACATCAATTTTCTTATCAAACCGCAGCTTCAAAGCAATTTACCCTTTTCCCAAAGCCTGCTGAATCTTACTTAAAAGATGCTAAAAAGACGAATCCTCCAGAAAAACAAACTTATTTTCTATTAGCAGCTGGGCGTTTAATCGAAGATCACAGATTAAAATTAGCAAATAATGTTTTACAAAAAATTCCAAATCGTTCATTAACAGCCACTCAACAACAACAAAAACACATTATTTTAGGCAAAATGGCATTAGCTAATAATGAACCTGATCTTGCCCTAGCAAATTTATCCGGTGTATTTAACCCAGAACAATTACCAAAAGATTGGCAAATTGAATTTCATCAAATTTTAGCGCTCGCTTATGCAAGAAATGGTAATGGTCTAAATAGCGTTCGTGAACGAATCAAATTAGACATACTCTTACCTGCTCAATATCGTGATCAAAATAATAAACAACTATGGAGTACATTAACGCAATATGATTTACAAACACTTGATGAACTTTTAATAGAAGAACCGCAAGGAACAATGCATGGCTGGATTGAATTAGCCATCATTTCAAAAAAAGGCAATAAACAAACTGAATTACAAAACTGGCAAACAAAGTATCCAAACCATCCGGGAAATTTAATTGCTATTGATTTACTTAAAAATCCAAATTCAACTATTTCTACTGATAAATCAGGAAAAATAGCATTACTTCTTCCTCTAAGTGGTCAACTGGCGAAACCAGGAAGTGCAGTAAAAGATGGATTTATGGCAGCAAAAAATGAAGATTTTACACCCCCAACTGTAGAAATATACGACACCTCAAATAATCAAATACTAACTGCATACCAAAAAGCAATGCAGGATGGTGCGCAAGTGATCGTTGGTCCTCTTGATAAAAGCGCGTTACAAACATTAGTGAATAGTGGTAGCGAGCCATCTATCCCAATTATTGCTTTAAATACTGTAGATAAAAGTGAAAATAATTTATTTCAATTTGGATTATCACCACAAGAAGAAGCAGTTTATGTTGCAACTAAAGCTCGATCAGATGGTTACAATCGCGCGCTTGTTTTAAGTCCACGTAATTCATGGGGACAAAGCATTGCACAAAACTTTATTTCTTCTTTTCAACATCAAAGTGGAAAAATTGTAGGCCAAACCACTTTTACGTCATTAGCTGATTTGGATTCTGCGATTAAAACTTTATTACAGGTTAAAACTGAAGGTAAAAAGAAAAAATTTGTATCACGTCGACATGATGCTGATATGGTTTTTATAGTGGCTTCCCCTACTCAAGCAAAACAAATTCTGCCTCTTTTTAAATTTTATTTTGCAGATGATTTACCAACTTATTCTACATCTCTTGCATATTCCGTACTTAGCTCATCGGAAACCGATAGTGATCTTGATGGTTTAACGTTCTGTGATATGCCTTGGGTATTTGAACAAGGAGCAAAATTACAAGCTGATTATGTACAAGCAAATGGCACCTGGCCTGAAACATGGAATACTTACACGCGTTTATACGCATTAGGTTTTGATGCTTATCATTTAGCACGTTCTAAAAATTCATTAATAAATTCTTCATTAAGATATAGCGGTAAAACTGGTGAATTAGAATTGGATCATAATCATAAAATCTATCGACAATTAAAATGTGCGAAAATAAAAAATGGTATTCCACAAACGCTTTCATTCTTCTAGAACGATTGGTTCTTCTATTGAAGCAATGGCATGTAATTTTTTAAAACAACAAAATTTAAAAATTGTTGAACAAAATTATCGCTGTCGTATGGGAGAAATAGATATTATTGCCCAAGATAAAGAAACACTTGTTTTTGTTGAGGTTAGGTATCGAAAGAAAAATTGTTTTGCTCAAGCTGAAGAAACTGTTAATTACAAAAAACAAAAACGTATTATTAATACATCATTACACTTTTTGGTTAGTCATAAGCTTGTGGAAAAAGTTCCTTGTCGATTTGACGTGGTAGGGGTTAATTTAATCGAAGGAAAAATACCGGAATTGACGTGGATAAAAAATGCATTTGAGGCATAATAAGCTGGTTTTTTTAGCTAATTTTTTGTAACTAACTATGAACCATATAGAACGAGTCAAAAATCATTTTCTTGCAAGTGTTAATACCTTCACGATTTCCTCGGAAGTCCTGGCTGAAACTATCCAACGTGCCAGTGAGATGATGGTACAGTGCCTTCTTAATAATCGAAAAATTCTAGTTTGTGGTAATGGCGGTTCAGCCTCACAAGCTCAGCATTTTTCTTCAGAAATGCTTAATCGTTTTGAAAAAGAACGTCCTAGTCTACCCGCTATTGCTTTAACAACCGATACTTCTACGCTCACATCTATTGCCAATGATTACAATTATACAGAAGTATTCGCAAAGCAAATTCGAGGATTAGGTCAAGAAGGCGATATTTTATTAGCTATCTCTACTAGTGGAAATTCACCTAATATCATTCAAGCGATTAAAGTTGCTCATAGCAAAGATATGTTTGTTATTTCTCTATCAGGAAAAGATGGTGGCGAAGCAGCATCAATTCTTTCACCTTCTGATCTTGAAATCAGAGTTCCTGCTCAATCTACAGCACGTATTCAAGAAACACATTTGATTATCGTACATTGCCTGTGCGACTTAATTGATACTCAATTATTTGGACATGAGGTGGACTAGTTATGCAAATTCGTTTAGCGATTTTTCTTTCCATTTGTTTAGCATTAACTGCATGTGCTTCGACTCGCGACAAAATTAATTCTTCTCTACAAGATACTGGACGCTCGATGGAAATTATGGGCGATGACTTAGATATCAAGCAGCATCTCGACAAAATATATTCAAATAATCCAACTTTTAAAGATAGTCACTTAGTTGTAACCAGTTTAAATCATGTTGTTTTATTAGTAGGACAAACGCCTAGCGAAGCAATTCGTCAAAAAGCAGCTTATTACGCAGCTCATACCAAAAAAGTAAAACGTGTGTATAACGAAATTACAATCACAGGCCCTACTTCTGCACTAACACGCTCTAGTGATGCATGGATTACAACAAAAGTAAAAACTGATCTGGTTGCGAAACTCGGATTGGGTGCTGGAAAAGTAAAAGTAGTAACTGAAAATGGTACTGTTTACTTACTTGGAACAGTGACACATCAACAAGCTAAAGATGCTACCTTGCTTGCTAGAAAAATTTCCGGTGTGCAACGTGTAGTAAAACTTTTTGAATACACTGATTATTTAAATTAAAAATCTTATCGCCATTCCGCGGTGAAGGCCGCGGAATTCAGGTAAATATTAATAATCGCCGCTGGATCTCACGTATAAACCGTGGGATAACATCAGAAAAAAGCAAGATGGCAACATAATATGCATGGACGCATAAAAATTATTTTCATTTTTTTTCTCTTTATTCTGCAGTTGTCTTTGTGTGCTTGTGATACTTCAAGTGCGCTTACTGCAGCCAATGTGGCGTATAATCGCTATGATATTCAACAGAAATTAGAAAATAACTGCATCACACTTACTGCCATTGATAAAATTCAGCAAAACAAAAAACTGGCTAAGAATAGCCATATATCTGTTTCTACATTTAATTATGTTGTTTTACTTACTGGTCAAACTCCAAATCAACAGTTACGTGAAAAAGCTCAAAAAATTATAGAAACAATTCCTGGCGTCAAACGAGTCATCAATGAAATTGTAATAGCGAAACCGAATTCTTATTTTGAACGGGCTAAAGATAGTTGGATTACAACAAAAATTCGTGTTGCTCTATATACTTCAAATAAAATGTCGCCCAACAAAGTAAAAGTAGTAACTGAAAATCGTATAGTGTATTTGATGGGAATTGTTGATCATCGTGAAGCACGCGTAATTTCTAAAATTGCAAAAAACACAATGACGTTAAGCACGTTGTAAAAGTGTTTACCTATGTTAATTACTCTGAAAGTTAATTTTATTTAACAACTGTGAGCTTTGGTTTTGGTTTTTCTTTATCTTTTGATTCTGTTTTTTCAGATGATTCTAAATCATCCTTTGTTTTCGGGGTAAAACCACCATCATCACCGCCTCCACCATGATCATCATCTTTATCATTAAAAATCATGCCACGACCATTTTCTCTTGCATAAATAGCTTGTACTGCTTTTGGTGGGACACAAACTTGCAAAGCAACTCCTGAGAAGCGAGCGCTGAAAATGATTCGGTCATTTTGAATATGCAAACCTTGGCATGCCATTGGAGATATATTTAGAACAATATGGCCGTCTTTTACAAATTCTCTAGGAACTTGCACGCCTTCTATTTCAGCATCAACTAAAATATAAGGTGTTAATTGGTTATCGACGATCCAATCATAAAATGCCCGTATTAAATACGGGCGAGTAGATGTCATATGCGCCATGTTTTTCTCAATTCATTCCGTTGTATTTTTATAGAAGATTACGCGACTCTAATTTCACGCTCAATATCAGTTAAGCTTGCTTGAAAAGATTCACGTTCAAATACACGAGCCATATATTGTTTAATTGGTTTTGCTTTTGGTGACAATTCAATTTCAAATTGTGGCAATCTCCAAAGCAATGGAGCAATACAACAATCAATTAATGAAAACTCCTCACTAAAGAAAAATGGCTTATCAGAAAAAATAGGTGCTAAATTAAGAAGGCTTTCTTCTAAATGTTTACGCGCAGCTACTACATCTTTGGGATTAGTACTTTCAGAGAGCACTTTTGCAAGTGAATACCAATCACGCTCAATGCGATGCATCATCTTGCGAGTTTGAGCACGCATAACAGGATAAACAGGTAATAATGGAGGATGTGGAAAACGTTCTTCTAAATATTCCATTATGATTCGAGCATCATAAAGAACCAGATCTCTATCGAGTAAAGTTGGAACCGTGTTATATGGATTTAGTGAAAGTAATTCTTGCGGATTTTCAATAGGGTCATGATTAATGATTTCAACATTCACCCCTTTCTCTGCAAGTACAATCCGGACTTGATGACTATACATATCATTTGGATCCGAATACAAAGTCATGACTGTACGTTTGGCCATAATTGCCATTTTAAAAACTCCTATCAAATCAATAAAATTAAGAAACTGGTGTTTTAAAAGTTGCAAAATTATATCACAAATTTTTCCGAATTTTTTGCCCTAGGACAAAAAATATATCTATTCATAAATTCTTAACGAATACTTTTCCAATATTCTTTTTTTAATAAATATACCGGGATAAATAAAATTACTAAAAATGCTATCACCCATCCTCCTAGTTGCATTCTGGTCATACGAGTAGGTTCAGCTACATAATTTAAAAAATTAATTAAATCACTAAGCACTTGATCAAATTCAATATGAGTTAATTTACCTTCTTCCACTAAAAGCAAATGATCAATGACACTTTCTTTTTCTTCTCTTCTAAATACAGGTATTTGCTCACCTTGCAATTCCCCTAAAACATTTGGCATAGCAGTGCCATGTAGTAACCAATTATTACTTCCCCAAATTGCCTTATCATCTCGATAAAAACTGTGCATATAGGTATATACCCATTCTACCCCTCTTACTTTTGTTACCAGCGACAAATCGGGTGGCATTTTACCAAACCATTTTTGAGCATCTTCAGAAGATAAAGCAGACAATATCGGATCATCCAACTTTGCATTTGTAAAAATTAGATTTTTCTTAACTATATTTTCAGCAAGTTCACCTTTTCTATTTTTGATACTCAAATCTTCTCCTAGCTGCCTATACGTTAAATATTGCAACGAGTGGCAACCAGAACAGTAATTCATAAAAATTTTTGCGCCTCTTTGTAAAGAAGCTTTATCGTTTGGCTCAATATTTGCCGCATGCATAGTAGGACTAGTTGCATGAACTATATTTACCAGCCATCCAAGAACGAAAAATAAGATTAATCTATTTCTCATTTAGCGACTCTCACTCTATCTGGTAACGGTTTTGTTTTATCGAACCTTGAGTAAAACGGCATAAGTAAAAAATAAGCGAAATAAAAAATTGTTAAAATACGCGTTAAACTAACAGGAACGGCATCAACTGGTTTTAAACCTATTATTCCAAGCCCAATAAAACTTATAACAAATAGCCCTAACATCACTTTAGAAATCCAACCTTTATATCTCATTGAGCGTACTCTGGCTCGATCCATCCAAGGTAAGAAAAAAAATAATCCAATCGATAAAAACATTGCGATTACTCCTAATAATTTATTAGGAATTGCACGCAAAATTGCATAAAAAGGCGTGAAATACCAAACAGGAGCAATATGATCTGGTGTTTGCAGTGGATTTGCAGGAGCGTAATTAATTGCTTCTAGGAAATAACCGCCCATTTCTGGCGCGAAAAAAACAATTTCTAAAAAAATAATTAGAAAAATAACGGCATAAGCTAAATCTTTAATCACGTAATATGGATAAAACGGAATTTTATCTTGTTCATCTTTGATATCGATACCGTCAGGATTATTAGAACCAACTTGATGCAAAGCTATAATATGCATCCAAACTAAAAACAGCATTAATAGTGGTAGAGCTATAACATGTAGTGCATAAAAACGGTTTAATGTTGCACTTGTTACCGCAAAGTCTCCACGAATCCATGTTGCTAAATCAGGGCCAATCCAAGGTATTGCACCAAATAAAGAAATAATTACTTGCGCCCCCCAATACGACATTTGTCCCCAAGGTAATAAATACCCCATAAACGCTTCAGCCATTAAAACTAAAAACAATCCCATGCCAATTAACCAAACTAATTCACGAGGTTTTTGGTAGGAGCCGTACATTAACGCGCGAAACATATGTAAATAAATAATAATAAAAAACGCTGATGCGCCAGTTGAATGTAAATACCGTAATAACCAACCGTAATTCACATCTCTCATAATATGTTGAACAGAAGAAAAAGCACTTTCTGCTGTAGGTACATAACTCATAGCTAACCAAATACCAGTAATTAACTGATTTGCTAATACAATTAGCGCTAAAACCCCAAATATATACCAAATATTTAAATTCTTAGGGACATAATAGTTTGCTAAATGTTCATTCCACATTTCTCTAATGGGAAAACGTTCAGCAAACCATCCTTTTTTCTTGACTATCTGATCCATGATTGATGTTCCTTTCATTAAGAAGTTGTTGGATCTTCACCAATAATAAGCAAAGTTGGATTCTGAAAATGATAAGGTGGTACTTCTAAATTTATGGGAGCAGGAACATTAACAAAAACACGACCAGCCAAATCAAATTTAGAACCATGGCAAGGACAAAAAAATCCGCCACGCCAACTACGACTCACCTCTCCAGGATTAGGTAGATAAAGCGGCGAACAACCTAGATGAGTACAAATACCTACCAGCACTAAGTAATCTGGCTTAATTGATCGATAATAGTTTTTTGCATAGAAAGGTTGTTGATTAACTAAAGAATTTGGATCTCTTAACTCCGAGTCATGTCCTTGTAATGTTCGAAGCATTGTTGCAGTTCGATGCACAATCCAAATTGGTTTTTGACGCCATTCAATAGTCATCAAAGCGCCTGGCTCTAATTGGCTAATATCAACTTCTAAAGGTTGTGCTGCTGCACGAGCTTTTCGGCTAGGTTGCCAAGAAGCTAGGAAAGGAATAGACGCGGCAGCAACACCTATTCCAGCTAAAACTTTGGAAGTTCTAATAAGAAATCTTCGTCTACGAAGATCAATATGGTCGCTTTCCATGCGAACGCTTCCTTAAAATGAATAAAAAGTTTTATCGTTTTGGTTTTATATCTTGCAACATTTCTGGTGCAGCTTCTTTTAATTTCTTTTCTACAGTTTTTTGAACAGCTTTATTTGCAGTCTTTTTAATTTCAGCTACTTTTTTGTCAACACCTTTGGCAAATTCATTACGACTTTTTACATCATCATAATGTCTTACCATTTCTTTTAAAACATCAGCACTATATCTATAGCCATCTTTAGCTGAACCTTGATATACGTACCAGTTATTACCCATGTAAATACGATTATCTTCTAAATAATCAAATAAACATTTGAGATCATTCCTTCGAATAGCATCTGAGTCCTCTACACCTTTGAATTTGGAAACAACTTTATTTCGTAACCACGCACCTCGACTGAGTATAGGTGGCATTATAACTTGTGTTAGTTGATCTTCATGATTGAAATGCAATGTTATTTGATTATTAGTAGCAAGATTAATTAAAGTTTTTGTATATCCATTTTGATTTGGAATACTTTCAACTTCTCGATCATAAGTAGCAGGATGCTCTTGTCTTTCTCTCTCTCGGCGCGCAAGATGATATTGTAAATTAATATCCTGAGTAAATTTCTTAATCTTGTTCATTTCCGAACTTTCAGCTTGCGCCATCACATCATCATTTTGTGCTTTTTTGCTGTCGACTAAACATTCAGTTACTGCTTCTTTAATTCGCGTAAGGCTTTCGGGTGGTGCTCTTGGATTAGGTGGAGTTATAGGCTCTAATAATTTACTTAGCTTGTTTTCAAACCTTTTATCATAAATTTCATCAGCAAACTCTTCAAAATTAGCTGCTCTCACTTTATCACTTGCAAGATATTCTGTTAATTCAGTTAATTTTTCTGCAATTTTTCTTTGTTTAGCAGTTGGATCAAAACTCGTGTTCGCTTTTATTTGTTTTAAATCTTCCAAATAATTTTCTATAGCAGTTATCAAATTAAAATGCGCTGGAGAATAGAATCGAGTATGCGAATTTTGTGTTAAAAAGGTGTCGATACTTTGTTGGTGAGCATCAGATGTTACATTTAAACCTGCACGCAAATTTCCTGCAGCATCAAGAAACGGTAGTTCTTGAAACAAAAATTCAATTGAAAATTCATCACCAGGTGAAATGTTTGGATTATTTGCATCAACTCCTTTTATTCTTAAAACATAATCTTTCTTCAATTCTGAAAGAACTAATTGAGTCGTGTTTTCAAGTATTTCTTCTCGAACTTCTGCTTGATTTGGCAGAGTTGAAAAATTAAGAGGGGTATTTATATCGATGTAATTTTCAAGTCCTTCAAACGCTTGAGATAAAAGACCTGTATCAACTATAGATTGACGAATTTGATCACGTTTAGGTTTAGTATTTTTTATTGTTTTTAAGTTTTGATCTTTTGCTTTTAATAATTCATTACTTTCGTTTATTAAAATAACTTGTTGCCAAAAAGCCATAGCTTCTCGACTTTCCATTGTATGTTGCTGGTAGCGCCTATTCATTTGCTCATCTATTTCAGCAAGACGTGCTGCTTTTTCTTCAGGTGATAAATTTGTTTTAGCAGCTATTTTATTTTTTTCAGCTACAAGACTCTTGAACTCTTTATCGTTTGCAACACTCTCAAGCATCAATAACTGAGTGTGGCGCCGCTGTCTCTTCGCTTCTAAGCGTTCAATAAGGGCTTGTTCTTCTTGTGAAAATGCCATAATTAAGCTCCAACCAATCCCATTTATTTAAATTATATTTAGTAAGACTTAAGAAAACATTATTTATAAATAAAAAAAAGCCGTTACTCGTTTGAGTAACGGCTTTTTACATAATAAAAGAATATTAACGTTTAGAGTATTGTGGAGCTTTACGAGCTTTACGAAGACCAGGAATCTTACGTTCTTTCTCACGAGAATCGCGAGTTACGCAACCTGCAGCACGTAAAACTTTACGTAAACCCATCGCACCTTCGCCGTCTTTTGAACCTTCTTCATCATATTCTAATAAAGCACGAGTAATTCCATGGCGTACAGCACCTGCTTGTCCAGATAATCCACCACCATTTACAGTAACTAAAACATCGAACTTATTAGCCATATCTACTAATTCGAGTGGTTGACGAACAATCATACGAGCTGTTTTACGACCAAAATAATCTTCAAGAGCTCTACCATTAACAGTTATTTTTCCCGAACCTTTACGCAAAAAAACTCGAGCAGTTGAAGTTTTACGACGGCCGGTACCGTAATTTTGCTTTAATGCCATATTTCACCTTACTTATCTTGCTTATCTTGTAGTTCAATTAATTGAGGTTGTTGAGCTGCATGTGGATGTTCAGCGCCAGTATAAACTTTTAACTTACGGAACATTTCACGACCTAAAGGATTTTTTGGAAGCATCCCTTTTACAGCTATTTCTAAAACACGAGCTGGATCGCGTGCTTGTAATTTTTCAAAAGATTCTGTTTTAAGACCACCAGGATAACCTGAGTGACGATAATAAATTTTCTTGTTTGATTTACTACCAGTGACACGTAATTTTTCAACGTTAATCACAACAATACAGTCACCAGTGTCAACATTTGGAGTATAAATTGCTTTATTTTTTCCTCTCAAAATTTTAGCGATTCGACTTGCAAAACGGCCTAAAACTTGATCAGTAGCATCCACAAGATACCAATTATGGGAAACAGTTTGAGGTTTGGCATTAAATGTTTTCATGGAGAATTATTTTCCTCAATTTGAAATCGTTTTAAGTAAAAAACAGGCGCGGGATGATAAAGGATAAAAAGTAGTGAAACAAGAAGAAAGCGAATAAGAATCTGGATATATCATCCACAAATAGCCTTTTTATTTCTAGGAATCTAGCTGTTAACTAAAATTATCCTATAAATATGAATTTCTTTTTCGTTTTTTGTTCCAGCACTGGCTGACATTTAGATAATTGCTTTTGATAAACAACTGAGTGTTTTTCTACTTTTTTAGCAACATTACGTAGCCATTTTTTGCGCCAATACGTTCCATTTTTATAGCCATATGGACCTTCATGATAGGCCAGATACAATGCATAAGCATCTTTTCGGTTGATACCTAACTGACGATAAATCTGATTGTTATACCAACCAATAAAATCTACAGCATCGGCAAAATCATCACGTTCAGCCCAATACTTGCCATTTGCGTTTTTATAGCCCTTCCAAGTTCCATCTAAAGCCTGGCTATAACCATAAGCTGTAGATTGTCGCTTCCAAGGAATTACCCACAAGATTTTTCGTCGTGGCGGCTTAGCATCAGCAATAAATTCTGATTCATGCCTGACGATAGCCATTTGGACATGGATTGGCACACCCCACTTTTTCTGAGATCTTTTCGCTGCCGCATACCATTTTGGATGTTCACGAAAGATTTCGCATACATTATTAATATTTTGTGGTTGCGGTGGTTTAGTAGCACAACCGGTTAGTAGTGCTGAAACTCCCAACATTAAAAAATAATAAGGTTTGCTTTGTTTTAAGAAATTCACGATAAACACCCTACAAAAAAATGAATCTGGCCAAATTATATCCAGTTATGTATAGTATTTTCTTAACTGAGGCTTAAATTGTGACACTTTCTTTCAAGCGCTATACTGGCCAAAATTTAGCAATTGGTCAAAATAATCAAAAAATCGGAGACATTCTTAGTGGGTATTCAATCTCCAGTACTAGTATTTGATATTGAAACTATTCCTGATGTTAGCGGCCTACATCGCTTGGATGAAGCTCTTGCTCACTTATCAGATTCTGAAACCGTCAATGCTTTTGTTCGGCAAAACAATAACAATGAATTTCTTCCTCACTACCTCCATCGAATTGTTGCTATTTCAGTTGTGTTTCGGTCTCATGAAAAACTCGAAGTCCTCTCACTTGGAAAAGAGACGTCATCTGAAAAAGAAATCATTCACTTATTTTTTGCTGCTATTGAAAAATATACGCCGGTATTAATCTCTTGGAATGGCTGCGGTTTTGATTTACCTGTACTGCATTATCGAGCTCTTTTTCATAAAATCGAAGCGCCTAGGTACTGGGAAAATGGCGATAAAAATAAAGATTTTCGCTTCAATAATTATTTAAGCCGGTATCATTATCGCCATCTTGATTTAATGGATACATTAGCTGCCTATCAATCAAGAGCAAATGCGCCATTACATGGTATTGCAACTCTACTCGGATTACCGGGCAAGATGGGTATGGACGGCAGTCAAGTATGGGTAAAATTTCAAGAAAATCGAATAGATGAAATTCGAGATTATTGTGAAACTGATGTATTAAATACGTATTTAGTTTTTTTACATTTCGAATTAATGCGTGGGAAAATCAACGAATCACAATACCAGCATGAATGCAAAGTACTAAAGGAATATCTTCAACAACATGCTGAAAAGAAAAAACATTTTTTAGAATTTCTACAGGCATGGTGCTCGTAATACTAATCAAACAAAAAGGATTGCTCATATGACGAAAGCACGTTCGAAAGTTCCTGCAAACCTTAAAATGCGCATTGATGCTGATCCATTTTCAACACCTAAAACTCGTGGCCATCGCGTTAAATTACTTAGAAGAATGACTAACATGTCGCGTGATGCGGTCGCAGATAAATATCCTTTTTTAAATGCTAATACCTTAAAAAGTTGGGAAATTGGTCGTGAAGGTGGCGTAACGATTAACGGTGCACGTCGATTATTACAAATGGCAAAAGCCGAAGGCATAGAATGTAGTTTTGATTGGTTAATGTATCAAATTGGTGATGGACCACGCGTAGTTAACTTAAATTCTTCAGATAGCAAAGAAAATGATAAAAGCTTTTCTGCTAGCTCTGAAAAGAAACAAATTATTGATGAATTACGTTTGTTTCGTTTTCATCATCCAAACTCTCTTGATTACATTGTGCACGATGAAAGCATGACACCACATTTTTCACCTGGGGATTATGTTGCTGGAATAGCATATGCAGAACACGAACTAGCAAAAATAATTGAGAAGATTTGCATTATACAATTTGAAGATGGCAGCAAATTATTACGCTTAATAAAAAACGGTACTGCACCAAATAAATTTAATTTATTTTCGCTTAACCTACAAACACAATCATCTCAACTTGTATTGCTAGATCAAGTTATTGTTTGTGCAGCACCTGTAATGTGGCAAAGACGCTCGATCTAATTTTTTTCAATCGAATCTACGATACAATTAAATTTTCCTTTCGCTAACTTGACTGATATTTTTTGATTTTGAGTTAATTTTTCCGCATCGCAAACAATTTGCCCAGATTGATCCTGTGCGATTGCATAACCACGAGCTAACGTTGCTAACGGGCTAACTGCATTTAACAAAGAACAGGTAGTTTTAAACTGCTGTTGTTTCGCAAAATAACTTTCATTAAACGCATGCTCTAATTTGATTTGTATAAAATCAAAACGTTGCATTAAATCTTGAATACGTGCATCTGGTTGTTTTAATTTTTTTTCTAATTCCAATAATTGATATTTCTTTTGATGTATTCGATTTTTTAAAGACATTAATAATTTTTGTTGGAAATTCACGCATTTATTTATTAACTCTTGTCCATTTGGACTTGCTAATTCAGCAGCAACTGATGGAGTTGGTGCACGTAAATCAGCAACAAAGTCAGCGATAGTAAAATCAATTTCATGCCCTACTCCACTAATAATGGGAATTTGGCTATTAAAAATTGTTCGTGCTAAAGCTTCATCATTAAATGCAGCTAAATCTTCTAATGAACCACCGCCTCTAGATAAAATTAATACATCACATTCAGCTCGCTCATTTGCAATATTAATTGCCTCAATTAATTGTGCTGGTGCTAATTCACCTTGAACTTGCGCTGGATAAATAATAATTGGAATAAAAGGAGCTCGGCGTTTAAACACGCTAACGATATCTCTAATTGCAGCTCCAGTTGGCGAAGTAATTACACCTATTTTTTTTAAGAAAGACGGCATTGCTTTTTTATGTGCTGAATCAAATAAACCTTCATGTGCTAATTTTTGCTTTAATAATTCAAACTGACGTTGCAATAAGCCATCACCAGATTTTTCCATCGTTTGTACGATTAATTGAAAATCTCCACGCGCTCCATACAAACTTACTTTTGCTTGTAAAATAACCTGCATACCATTTTCAATATGAAAATTAACGCGTTGT
>CAZYCO010000032.1:0-262 GCA_964645885.1 uncultured Gammaproteobacteria bacterium | reverse complement strand
GAAACATTGCACAACGAATTCGTGCTGCATCGTCTTTTAATGTGAAATAAATATGTCCTGAAGATGGAGCTGATAAATTAGAAATTTCTCCTTCTACACTGATTAAAGGAAAACTACTCTCTAATAACTGTCGCGCTAATTCATTTAATTGTGAAACGCTTAGAATTTGTTTGTTTTGCGAAAAAAATTCATCTTCCGACAATGACAGCTCGTACATATAAACCTCTGCTATTTATTTTCTAGCGTCGTTAAAATTTTATCT
>CAZYCO010000031.1:12734-19817 GCA_964645885.1 uncultured Gammaproteobacteria bacterium | reverse complement strand
TAGCTAATAAACCGCTCTTCTTACGTTGTTCAACTAGTGCAGCAATATTAATGTTTGCAACACCATCACCATAAGTAAAACAAAAATTTTCTTCATTTTTAATATAAGGCGCAACACGTTTTAAACGTCCACCTGTCATCGAATGTTCACCAGTTTCAACTAGTGTAACGCGCCACGGTTCAGCATTATTTTGATGAATTTCCATTTTGTTATTTTGCATATCAAAAGTGACATCAGACATATGTAAAAAATAATTAGCAAAATATTCCTTGATGACGTAACCCTTGTATCCTAAACAAATAATGAAATCATGAATGCCATGCGCAGAATAAATTTTCATAATATGCCAAAGAATAGGTTTACCACCGATTTCAATCATTGGTTTAGGACGAAGTGTAGTTTCTTCACTAATTCTTGTACCTAGGCCACCAGCTAAAATGACTGCTTTCATTGTTTGTTTCCTATTCGAAGTTAATACGTTCTTGCTCAATGACTAATGGTCGATTTAACACTTGAGTATGAATGGATAATAAATATTCGCCCACTAAGCCAATAAAAAATAATTGCACAGAAGTAAAAAAGAACATGCCGATTAATATCGGTGCAATTCCCATCGGGAAATGGTTCCAAAATAATAGTTTTAAAATTAGAAATATCAGTGCGCATAAAAAGCTTAAACAAGATAATCCAAAGCCAGCAATGGTTGCTAAACGTATTGGCACTTTAGAATGGTTGGTAATACCTAACATCGCCATATCGTATAAAGTGTAAAAATTATTTTTACTAATACCACGTGTACGTTTTGGTTGATGAAAAGGAAGTTCGGCAACTGGAAAACCGATATCTGAAATCAAACCGCGAAAATAAGGATTTGCATCTTTTAATTGGCGAAAAATTTCGATAATGCTTTGGTCATATAAACCAAAACCAGTAAAATTTTTAATTAATTTTACGTCTGCAATTTTTGAAATGAATTTGTAATAAGCTCGTCTAATATTTGCCATCACAAATGTTTCTTGTGTTGTAGGTTTAATACCTACTGCAATTTTATAACCTTGTTCCCACTTCGCTAAAAATTCTGGAATTAATTGAGGAGGATCTTGTAAGTCGGAAACAATCAAAATAACTGCATCGCCATGTGCTTGTAATAACGCATGAAAAGGTGAGCGTATGTGTCCAAAATTTCTTGAGTTAATAATAATTTTTACATTTTTATCAACTTGAGCGATGTCTTTTAAAATACTCACAGTTTTATCAGAGGATGCATTATCAATAAAAATATGTTCATAATGATATTGCGGCAGTTTTTCGAAAACTGCTTTTACTTGTTTATATAATTCAGCAACATTTTCTTCTTCGTTATAGCAAGGTGTAACAACGCTAATTAATTTCATAATCTATCTACTCATGTAATGCTTGATGATGCCACAGCAATGTTTTTTCAATTGCATCCTTCAATGAAATCTTTGCAGTAAACCCAAATTTATTCTTTGCGCGTTGAGTTGATGGTACGTAACGTTCTATTTTTGCAATTTGATTATTTGTTTTTTGCGCAATTTCCACATTCAGTTGTGGAGAAAAATCTTCTGCAATTAATTGAGCTAATTGTAAGATCGATATCATTTCATCTGAACCAACATTGTATGGAACACATGAATCGCCATGACATAAAATATGTAATAACCAAATCATTAAATCAGCAGCATACTGATAAGAACGATAAGGACTACCATCACCATTTACTAAAATTGTTTTGCCAGCTAATCGGTCGCGAATGAAGTTACCAATAGCAAAATGATTATCGAGCGGTAAATAAGGGCCTACAAATGCAAAGCAGCGCGCAATTTTCATTTCAATTTGAAATTGTTTCGCATACAACATACATAAATGTTCTGCGGTACGTTTGCATAAGCCATAAGTAGTTGCAGGATTAAAGCTGTTAGGTGCGCCAGTATAATTTTCATCTATATGAGATAAATCAGCAGGTTGCTCGCCATATATTGCGCCTGAACTTAAAAATAAAAATGTTTTTGCTTTGCTTTGAACTGCAAATTCAAGTGTATGTTGTGTACCTTGAATAATAGTATCGAATGTAGCTATTTGATCTTTTAATGCCGGTTCTGTTGCAGCATGAATAACATAATCAAATTCATGTTGCGGAAATTTAAAATTTTTAACATCACCTTGATAAAGGGTAATGCAATTATGTTCTGCAATATGAGGTGCTTTTTTTATAAATTTATTTTTATCGCGTGTTAATACAAATAAAGTTAGATCAAGTTGGTATTGATCATTTGCCCAAATCAAAGTTTCTAAAATCCAAGTACCAATAAAACCAGTGCCACCGGTAATAAAAATACGTTTTGCTCTAAATAGATCCCACAATGTTTGTGTATGTTGCAAAATATAATTTAAATCAGTGGCTAATCGGTTTTTCATTACTACTTAACTATAACGTTGAGCAAATTGCTCAAAAGATGTATGCATGTACGCAATCATTTCTGGTGTTAAACCATGATGGCAACCAATTAAAATTCCACCACGCATAACTTGATCAGCATTTGGGTAACCATTTGGCGATTCTTTTCGTTCAATGTGGATAAAGCCTGGTTGGCGCAAAATATTTCCAGTGAAAACTGTGCGCGTTTGAATACCACATTTCTCTAAAAATATTTGTAAGTCGCGACGAGAAAATGGCGCGTTATCTTTGATTGTTAAAGCGTAAGCTAACCAACCGGTTCAAGAGTTTGGTAATTGTTGAGGTAATAAAAACCAATCTTCATATTGTTTGAAGAAAGTAGTGTGTAAATCGAAAGCATGCTCACGAGCACTAATATTTTTATCTAATTTTGCTAATTGCACTAAACCAAAAGCTGCACCCATTTCAGATGGTTCCCAATTGTAACCAAGTGCTTCAAATACAAATTTTGCGTCGTATTCAATGCCATCAACATCAATATTAAATCGGTTTTCAATTGCTTCTGATTCGACAAATAAAGAAGAACTACGTCCCCAACTACGTAACAGTTTGGCGCGTGCAGCTAGTTCTTCATTTTTAACGCACAGCATACCGCCATTACCGGCGCAATTAATAACGTGTGAACCATAAAAACTAGTTGTGCTGAGATCAGTAAATTTTCCAACGCTTTGATTATTAATAGTGGCGCCTAAGGTATCAGCTGAATCTTCAATCACAATTAAATTATGACGATCAGCTATTTCTCTTAATTTTTGCCAGTTAGGTAAATTACCTAATAGATTAGGGATCATTAATGCACGCGTTTTACTAGTAATCATGCTTTCAACTTGATTTGCATCAATATTAAATGTGCCAGGTTCAACATCAACAAAAGCAGGAATTAAATTGTTTTTTACGATTGGGGCAACCGTAGTAGAGAAAGTGAGAACAGGGGTAATAATTTCAGAACCTGAAGGTAAATTTAAGATTTCAATCGCTAAATAATTTGCAGAGGAACCAGAATTTACCATTATACCAAATGGTTTATTAAAGAGACTTGCTACTTTTTGTTCCATTTCACGTACGTGTTTGCCCATTTGAGTGGATGTTTTTAGTACAGCAACAACAGCTTCAATTTCATCCTCACCATGAACAGTACAACCATAAGGCACGTTCATACGTTTGTGTTCTTTTGTCACTTCCATTTTGGATCCTTTTGGAAAAAATTAGCACTAAAGAGGGGTGAAGCTTAAAGCTTAAAAGATGCGGTTTCTACCAATTACTTGCTAGAATGGGGTTAATTTTTGATAAAACTTAATTGAATTGGAAGTCTCTTTAATGAAGATAAAGGCGAGTGACTATATCGCTCAATTTTTGCGTTGCCAAAATGTTGAGTACGTTTTTGAAGTAGCCGGAGGAATGATTACTCAATTGCTAGATGCAATTCATGCTTTAGGCGCAACTCAAATTGTAAGTGTCCATCATGAACAAACAGCTTCTTTTGCTGCAGATGCTTACGGTCGTTGTACGGGAAATGTAGGCGTTGCATTTGCAACCAGTGGGCCCGGCGCTACAAATTTATTAACTGGAATTGCAAGCTGTTATTTCGATTCTTCACCTGCATTATTTATTACCGGTCAAGTTAATGTTCATGAACAAAAAGGTGAACGTCAAATTCGGCAATTAGGTTTTCAAGAAACCGATATTGTTTCAATGGCAAAAGTTATTACTAAAAAAAGTTTTAGAATCACTGAAGCAAGTCAAATAGAACCTGTTTTAATTGAAGCATATGAAACAGCAATTAGCGATCGACCTGGGCCAGTATTAATTGATCTTCCAATGAATTTACAGCGAGCAGAAATAAACGTTCAACCTATTCAAAAAATTGAACGTAAAAAAATTAATCACAAAGTTAATCAGACCATACTTCAAGATATATTAATTGCGTTAAAAAATAGTTCCGCGCCATTAATTTTGGCTGGTGGTGGTATTAATGCAGCTCGTAGCTCAAAAAAATTTTTACAGTTGCTAGAAAAATTACAAATACCGGTTGTGACCTCATTATTAGGTTTAGATGCGCTTCCTTACGATCATCCATTAAGGGTTGGGTTCATAGGTAGTTACGGTAACAGATGGGCTAATCTTGCGATTGGCAGAAGTGATTGCTTGCTTGTTATAGGCAGTCGTCTAGATATTCGGCAAACGGGAGCAGATGTAGCCTCATTTAGCGAAAATAAAAAAATATTTCATGTTGATTGTGATCGTCATGAAATAAATAACCGCTTAAAAAATTGTGTAGAAATAAATATAGATATTGAGGATTTTATTGATGAGATGTTGTTCGTCTTAGATTCAAACACTGGAATTAATGCTAAAAAATGGATTAATGAACTTTTGGATTTAAAAACAACTTGGCCTGATACCAATGAATTGCAAGATATTACTGGAATTAATCCAAATTATTTTATGCACGCTTTATCACGCAAAGGACAAGCAGCTGCTGGCTATATTGCTGACGTTGGCAATCATCAAATGTGGTCAGCACAGTCTTTAGAAATAGGCAAAGAGCAATTTTTTATGACATCAGGCGGAATGGGTTCTATGGGTTTTGCTTTACCCGCAGCGATTGGTGCGTCATTAATAAGTAACAAGAGACCGGTTGTTGTGATTGCAGGTGATGGTGGTTTTCAAATGAATATTCAAGAACTGCAAACTGTCGTACGTAATAAATTGCCATTGAAAATAATAGTTATTAATAACAATAGTTTAGGCATGATTCGACAATTCCAAGATAGTTATTTCGATAGTCGTTATCAGTCTACTTACTGGGGATATAGCGCCCCAAATTTTGAAAAAATTGCAGAAGCCTATGGTGTAGCTGCAAAAACAATCACGTTGACCGAGGAAATAGAATCAGCGGTTTCTTGGTTTTGGGAAAATGAAAATCAAGCGTCATTATTGCAAGTGATGGTGGATTTACGTGCGAATGCTTATCCTAAAATTGCATTTGGTAAACCGATTACTGAGATGGAGCCATTTTCTCAACCAATTAGCATGGAAAGCACTTAACTTAGTTGAATGGCGTCCCCAAGGGGATTCGAACCCCTGTTACTGCCGTGAAAGGGCAATGTCCTAGGCCTCTAGACGATGGGGACAAGGCGTAAGAGCGCGGCATTCTATGGAGCCACTAATAGGGTGTCAAGCAAAAAACTTTAATGTTTTTTTATCGGTTTTTTCAGTATTTATCTAACTTGTAACTTCAAATCATCTTCGATAAGCTTCGCGCAATTTTTTCGTCCCAAAAATTAGAGAAATTCATGCGACATTTTATTATTGCTGGTAATTGGAAAATGAACGGTTCAACAGCCGTCAATCAGCAATGGTTACAGAATTTCAAAGTCGCAGTTTCTAATTTTAAAGATGTTGAGTGGATAGTTTTTCCACCCTTCCTTTATATTTCACAAATTTCTTCTGAATTATCACAATTACCTTCAATATCCGTTGGTGCTCAGAATATAGATAGTCATGACAATGGCGCATTCACTGGAGAAATTTCGGCTGAAATGCTAAACGATTTTTCTTGTCGGTATGTATTAGTAGGACATTCAGAACGCAGACAATTTTATGCAGAAACAAATCAAATCGTTGCAGCAAAATTTCTACAAGCGCAAAAATATAATTTGAAGCCAATTTTATGTGTAGGTGAAACCTTGGAACAACGTAAACAAGGTTTAACACAAGAAATTATTCTCCAACAGATCAATGCTATAATTGATTTATCAAAAAGCGTTGAAGTATTTTCTAATGCTTGTATTGCTTATGAGCCAGTATGGGCTATCGGTACTGGTGAAGCTGCAACTCCAACGCAAGCTCAAGAAGTACATAAATTTATTCGTCAGCATCTAGCTGCACTTAATCATGAAATCGCAAATAATATTTCAATTTTATATGGCGGCAGCGTCAAAGCGGCAAATGCTAAAGAATTATTTAGCATGCCGGATATTGATGGTGGCTTGATTGGCGGTGCGTCTCTTAACGCAAATGAATTTTTGGAAATAGGAAAACAATGTATCAACTTATCTTAATCACACACGTTATTATTTCCGTTATTTTAATTGCATTAGTATTAGTTACTCAAACGCGTGGTAGTGGTATGGGAGCAATTGGTAGTGGTGCATCACAAACAGTATTTGGTAGTCAAGGCTCTACTTCTTTCTTATTTAGATTGACATCTACTTTCGCTGCGCTATTTTTCGCGACCAGTTTAATATTGAGTTTTCTTGTTTATAAACAGCAAAAACCAAAAAATGCATTAGGGTTTACAGTACAGTCAACACAGGAAAAACCAGCTGTAGAACAACAGCAAAAATCAGATTCATCTGCAGTGAATGCACCAACAGTTGCTCCTCAAACAACTGAAAAAAAAGATGAAAGAACTATTGATACAAAAAAATAAAACGGAACGAATAACTGAAAAATAAAGCCGAAGTGGTGGAATTGGTAGACACGCCATCTTGAGGGGGTGGTGGCGAAAGCCGTGTCGGTTCGAGTCCGACCTTCGGCACCAAATATTTTAAAGAGTGAAAGCAATGTTAGAACAATATTTACCAATTTTAGTATTTATA
>CAZYCO010000031.1:8980-12713 GCA_964645885.1 uncultured Gammaproteobacteria bacterium | reverse complement strand
AATTGTTGGGATTGGTTTTGGTTGCGTGCTCATGACAGTAGGCTCAATTGCTGGTGTACGACGCCCAGATCCTGAAAAAAATTCCCCGTATGAATGTGGTTTTGACGCTTTTGAAAGCGCACGCCTACCATTTGATGTACGTTTTTATCTTGTGGCCATTCTTTTCATTATTTTTGATTTAGAAACCGCCTTTCTTTTTCCATGGGCATTAGCACTACGTGAAATAGGTTGGTTCGGTTTTATAACAATGGGTATTTTCTTATCATTGCTTGTGATTGGTTTCATTTTTGAATGGAAAAAAGGAGCCTTGCAATGGGAATAAACGACAACATAACCAAACAAGGTTTTCTAACAACTTCAGTTGAAAAACTGTTGAATTGGGCGCGCACAGGTTCAATGTGGCCGATGACATTTGGTTTAGCTTGCTGTGCAGTAGAAATGATGCATGCAGGTGC
Organism: uncultured Gammaproteobacteria bacterium; assembly: GCA_964645885.1. Taxonomy (GTDB): domain Bacteria; phylum Pseudomonadota; class Gammaproteobacteria; order CAZYCO01; family CAZYCO01; genus CAZYCO01. The sequence continues at coordinate 12,258 of CAZYCO010000031.1, read as the reverse complement.
ATCACGTTACGATTTAGATCGATTCGGTATTATTTTCCGTCCTAGTCCACGACAATCAGACGTTATGATTGTTGCTGGTACTTTAGTGAATAAAATGGCGCCAGCTTTAAGAAAAGTTTATGACCAAATGGCAGAACCACGCTGGGTAATATCTATGGGATCATGTGCTAATGGTGGTGGTTATTATCACTATTCTTATTCAGTTGTACGTGGTTGTGATCGCATTGTTCCAGTCGATATTTATGTTCCAGGTTGTCCGCCTACAGCTGAAGCGCTCTTGTATGGTGTGATTCAATTACAAAATAAAATTAAGCGACGTAATAAAATTCAACGTTAGTTTTTGGAAAAGATTATGACATCTCTCAAAACAGCTTTAGAAAATCATTTTGGAGATCAAATTAAACAAATCACGACTGATTGTGATGAAGTGTTAATTATTGAAGTATCTCCACATCATTTAAAGAATGTTGCGTTAAAATTACGTGATCATGAAGAATTTCAATTTAATGTGTTGATTGATATTTGTGGTATCGATTATTTAACTTTTGGCCGTTCTGAATGGGAAACAGCAGAAGCAACCTTAACTGGTTTTGAGCGTGGTGTATTAAACCAACAGCCATTACAAGTTTTAACTTGGAAGAAACCGCGTTTTGCTGCGGCTTATCAATTACTTTCTACTAAATTTAATCGCCGTCTCCGATTAAAAGTTTTTGTAGACGAACAAAATTTAATAATTCCTTCTATTGCCGATGTCTGGCCTTCTGCGAATTGGGCAGAGCGTGAAGCATTTGATTTATACGGTATTTTGTTTGATGGTCATCCTGATTTACGTCGAATTTTGACCGATTACGGTTTTATTGGTCATCCATTCCGTAAAGACTTCCCAATATCTGGTCAGATTCAAGTTCGTTATGATGCGAAACTTGGAAGAGTTGTTTATGAACCGGTTGATATTGAACCCCGAGTTTTAGTACCAAAAGTCATTCGATTAGATAATCGATACGAAGAACGCAATACCAATGCGGGAGAGACTTCTAATGGCTGAGTTAAAAAGTTACACACTTAATTTTGGACCACAGCACCCAGCTGCGCATGGTGTATTACGTTTAGTTTTAGAGTTAGATGGTGAGACAATCGTACGCGCTGATCCACATATTGGTTTATTACATCGAGCAACTGAAAAACTAGCGGAAAACAAACCTTATAATCAATCGATTGGTTATATGGATCGCCTTGATTATGTTTCGATGATGGCAAATGAACATGCATATATTTTAGCAATAGAAAAATTATGCGGCATTAAACCACCAATTCGCGCGCAATATATTCGCGTTATGTTTGATGAAATTACTCGTCTTTTGAACCACTTACTTTGGTTAGGTGCGACCGCAATCGATATCGGTGCGATGACTGTTCTTCTTTATTGTTTTCGTGAACGTGAAGATTTATTTGATTGTTACGAAGCTGTATCTGGCGCGCGTATGCATGCAAGCTATTATCGACCAGGCGGTGTTTATCGTGATTTGCCCGAAAAGATGCCTAAATACAAGCCATCCGTTTGGCATAATCAAAAAGAAGTTGATCGTTTAAATGAAGACCGCCAAGGCAGTTTGCTTGATTTTATTTGGAGTTTTACTGAGCGTTTTCCAAAATTAGTTGATGAATACGAAACACTTTTAACTGATAACCGTATTTGGAAACAGCGTACGGTTGATATCGGTGTGGTGTCACCAGAACGCGCATTGCAACTTGGTTTTTCAGGACCAATGCTACGTGCTTCAGGAGTTGAATGGGATTTGCGTAAAAAGCAACCATACGAAGTGTATGACAAAATGGATTTTGATATTCCAGTTGGCACACGTGGTGATTGTTACGATCGGTACTTAGTGCGTGTTGAAGAAATGCGTCAATCCAATCGGATTATTCGTCAATGTGTAGAATGGTTACGCCAAAATCCAGGCCCAGTAATTGTTGATGATCACAAAATTGTTCCGCCTAAACGCGCAGAAATGAAACATGATATGGAAGCATTGATTCATCATTTCAAATTATTTACTGAAGGATATTGCTTACCAGTAGGCGAAGCGTATGCGGCAGTTGAAGCACCAAAAGGTGAATTTGGTGCCTATATCATTTCAGATGGTGCCAATAAACCATATAGGCTCAAAATTCGAGCGCCTGGTTTTTATCATTTAGCAGCACTTGATGAGATGGTACGCGGACACATGTTGGCGGATGCAGTTGCAGTGTTAGCAAGTCAAGACATCGTATTTGGAGAAATTGATCGCTAATGAGTACCACATTATTAAAACCTGAAACGATAGCAGGCATTGAAAAATGGCTTAAAAAATATCCAGCCGATCAACGTCAATCTGCTTTATTAGCTGCTTTGACTTTGGCTCAAAAACAAAATGGCGGTTGGTTAACAAATGAATTAGTTGAAGCTGTAGCAGATTATTTAGGTATTCCTGCAATTGCCGCATTTGAAGCTGCAACTTTTTACTCTATGTACGATTTAAAACCAGTTGGTCGTCACAAAATTTGTGTGTGTACCAGTATTTCTTGCTTATTACGTGGTTCAGAACAAGTAGTTGAACATTTAGAAAAACGTTTAGGCGTGAAGATGGGTGAAACCACAGCTGATGGCAAATTCACATTAAAGCATGTTGAGTGTTTAGCAGCTTGCGCCAATGCGCCTGCAGCATTAATTGGTGAAAATTATCATGAAAATTTATCACCAGAAAAAATTGATGAGATTTTGAAGAGTTTGGAGTGATTTTGTGTCGTCATCCCGCAGTTTGACTGCGGGATCTCCAGCACAGTAGTTAAAAGTTTAATAGATCCCGCGACAAAGCTCGTGGGATGACAACGGTGACTAACACATGAGCAATGTAACTTTAAACACAGTTTGTTATCGAACCATGCATTTAGATAAATCATGGACGCTTTCTGCATATGAAAGTGTTGGTGGTTATCAAATGTTGAAAAAGATTCTTAAAGAAAAAATACCTCGCGAAAATATTATTGCTGAGTTGAAAAAAGCGGCATTACGTGGACGCGGCGGTGCTGGATTTCCGACAGGACTGAAATGGAGTTTTCTTAATCCAAATACACCAGGACAAAAATACGTTTTGTGTAATTCCGACGAAGGCGAACCCGGAACATGTAAAGACCGCGAAATCCTTCGTCGTAATCCACATCAATTAATTGAAGGAATGATCATCGGTGGCTATGTGATGAATGCAACCGTTGGTTATAACTATTTACGCGGCGAATTT
>CAZYCO010000031.1:6921-8970 GCA_964645885.1 uncultured Gammaproteobacteria bacterium | reverse complement strand
AACCATTTAATCGTTGCGAAGAAGCATTAGAAGAAGCGTATAAAGCAGGTTATTTAGGTAAAAATATTTTAGGTTCAGGTTTTGATTTTGATTTGTATAACACCTTAGGTGCTGGTGCTTATATTTGCGGTGAAGAAACAGCATTGATGAATTCGCTGGAAGGTAAAAAAGGTTTTCCTCGTTTTAAACCACCATTTCCTGCAAATTTTGGTTTATACGGTAAACCAACCACTATTAATAACACTGAAACATTCGCATCAGTGCCAATCATTTTAGAAAAAGGTGCTGATTGGTTTTTATCAATGGGCAAACCAAATAATGGTGGTACCAAAATTTTTAGTGTTTCAGGTCATGTCAATAAACCAGGTAATTACGAAGTGCCATTGGGTATTCCATTTAAAGAGTTATTAGAAATGGCAGGCGGTATGTTGAATGGCACCAAATTAAAAGCAGTGATTCCAGGTGGAACATCTATGCCAGTGTTACCTGCACATATCATCATGGAAACCGATATGGATTATGACAGCTTACAAAAAGCTGGATCGATGTTGGGTTCAGGTGGTGTGATTGTGATGAATGAACACACTTGTATGGTAAAAGCGCTTAGCAATATTTCTCATTTCTATAAAAATGAATCATGTGGTCAATGTACACCATGTCGTGAAGGTACAGGTTGGCTTGAACGTATCGTTCATCGTATTGAACACGGCGAAGGTCGAGAAGGCGATTTAGAAACACTACGTCGAGCTGCAAAAAACATTGAAGGCAGAACGATTTGTGCATTAGGTGAAGCAGCAGCATGGCCTGTTGCTGGTTTCCTAAAACATTTTTGGGATGAATTTGAATATCACATTAAACATAAGAAATGTTTAGTGGGGCACTCGCACTAATTGTTCTTGAGTAAATTTTGTAGGGTGGGCAAAACATGCGAAGCATGTGTGCCCACCAAATATCCAAAGGCGGGCGCGAAACTCAAGTTTTTTTGCCTACCCTACAGATGAGTGAAAGGTAATTATGACTGACAAAATCAACATTGAAATTGATGGCAAAACATTTGAAGCAGAACCAGGTCAAATGGTGATTGAAGTTGCTGATCAAAATGGAATTGATATCCCACGTTTTTGTTATCACAAAAAATTGTCTGTCGCGGCGAACTGCCGTATGTGTTTAGTTGAAGTTGAGAAAGCACCAAAAGAATTACCTGCATGTGCAACACCAGTTACTGCTGGTATGAAAATATTTACGCAATCACATAAAGCAATCCAAGCTCAGAAAGCAGTGATGGAATTTTTATTGATTAACCATCCACTTGATTGCCCAATTTGCGATCAAGGTGGTGAATGTGAATTACAAGATGTTTCCATGGGATATGGGGAAGATGATTCTCGTTTCCATGAAGGTAAACGTGTAGTTGATGATGAAGATATTGGACCATTGATCTCAACTGATATGACACGTTGTATTCAATGTACTCGATGTGTTCGTTTCGGTGATGAAGTAGCTGGTTTGCGTGAGCTAGGTGCAACAGGCCGTGGTGAAGATATGCAAATTGGTACTTATATCAAACACAGTTTAGTTTCTGAAGTTTCAGGTAATATTATCGATTTATGCCCAGTAGGTGCGTTGACTTCAAAACCTTATCGTTACACTGCTCGTGCTTGGGAATTACAACAAGCATCTGCAATTGCACCTCATGATTGTTTAGGCGCAAATATTTATGTGCATTCACGTCGCCAACAAGTAATGCGCGTTGTACCCAAAGATAATGAAGGATTAAATGAAACTTGGGCTTCCGATCGTGATCGTTTTAGTTACACCGCTGTTAATAGTGAGCAGCGTTTATTGAAACCACGTATCAAACGTCATGGTGTTTGGGAAGAAGTAGAGTGGCAAGAAGCGTTGAACCATACTGTCACACGTTTACGCCGTATTATTGACGATCATGGTGCAAAACAAATTGCAGCACTCGCATCACCAAGTTCAACTTTAGAAGAATTTTATTTATTACAAAAATTAATGCGCGGTATAGATTGTCCAAATGTCGACTAT
>CAZYCO010000031.1:0-6899 GCA_964645885.1 uncultured Gammaproteobacteria bacterium | reverse complement strand
CAAACTGATACTAGAGATCAAAACGTATTACCGCAGTTCCCAAAATTTGAATTAGCAGTAGAAAAAATAGAAGAACAAGATGCTATTTTAATGATTGGTGTTAATCCGCATCGTGATGTTCCACTATTAGGATTACGTTTACGCAAAGCAAGTTTGCGTGGAGCGCAGATTATGTCGATCAACTGTGTGGATCACGCAACTAACTTTGTAATGCAACAAAAATTAATTGATGAACCAAATAAAGTGGTTTGGCGCATAGCGGGTGTTGCAAAAGCATTGTTAGAAACAAGTTCCTATCATGTTCCTGAAGATGCAAAAACATTATTGCAACAAGTCACGCCGAGTGCAGAGCAACAAGCAATTGCAAAACAATTACAACAATCCGCTAAAAAATTTATTCTAGTTGGTTTATTAGCAGCTCATCATCCTGAAGCATCAACAATACGCTCACTTTCAAAATTAATTGCTCGTTTATTAGGGTGTGAATATGGCGAATTGACAGATGGTGCCAATTCAGCAGGTGCTTGGATTGCTGGTTTTGTACCACATCGTGATACAGCAGGAAAATTGTCAAAAGAAGTTGGTTTAACTGCATTTGAAGCATTGAAACAAGAATTAAAAGCGTATGTTCTTTTAAATCTGGAATTAGAACACGATAGCGCGAGTCAAAAACAAGCATTATATGCATTAAAGAAAGCTGAATTAGTTGTCGCTTTAACTACATTTGTAAATCAAAATTTAATTGATCATGCAGATGTGTTGTTACCTGTTACACCATTTACCGAAAACACGGGAACATATGTCAATGTAGAAGGGCAGTGGCAGCATTTTTCTGCAAGTGTTAAACCGCTTGCTGAAACAAAACCTGCATGGAAAGTGTTTCGTGTATTAGGAAATTTATTTGAGTTAAATGATTTTGAATTTCAAACTTCAGAAGAAGTTGTTGCAACAATTAAGGCACAACTTTTAAAAGAACCATTTCCACAACAAACAATGTGGTATGCACCTAAATCATTACCAGAACAAAAAGCAAATGGCAGTATTCAACGTATTACTGAATGGGCTATGTATGGTGTTGATTCAATAGTGCGTCATTCAAAACCATTACAACAATGTGCATCACAAGAAAAAGTATGTGTAAAAATAAGTCCAGAATTAGCAAACAAATTAAGCATCAAAGATGGAATGAACGTTACTTTGAAACAAGGTGAGCAGTCATTGAAATTACCTGTTGCTGTAACGGCACATGTACCAAATCATTGTGCATTAATTTATGCAGGATTGCCTGAAACCAATGGATTCGGAACAGCGTTTGGTGAAATTGAGATTGGGAATTAAAAAATGTTTGAAGAATATTTACTGCCAATAATCATTATTCTTTTAAAAATTGTTGCAATTCTATTGCCACTATTATTAATCGTTGCTTATCTCACTTTCGCTGAGCGAAAAGTAATTGGTTATATTCAATCTCGTATTGGACCAAATCGTGTTGGACCATTAGGTTTATTACAACCAATTGCAGATTTGATTAAATTAATTTTTAAAGAAATTATTGTTCCAACACGCTCTAATCGTTATTTATTTATTATTGCACCTATACTTGCATTAGCGCCTGCATTAGCTGCTTGGGCAGTTGTTCCCTTTAGTCAAAATGTTGTGCTAGCTAATATTAACGCCGGTGTTTTATATTTATTTGCCCTAAGTTCTTTTGCGGTTTACGGTATTTTAATTTCTGGTTGGGCTTCAAATTCAAAGTATGCAATTTTCGGTGCATTACGTGCAGCAGCGCAAACAGTTTCATATGAAATTGCAATGGGCTTCGCATTAGTTGGTGTATTAATGGCTGCGGGCTCAATGAATTTACAAGAAATTGTTTTAGCGCAACGCGGTAATTTATTTCATTGGTTTTGGTTACCACTACTACCTTTATTTTTAGTGTATTGGATTGCAGGAATTGCAGAAACAAATCGCGCACCATTCGACGTAGCAGAAGGCGAATCAGAAATTGTTGCAGGATTTCACGTTGAATATTCTGGTGTTTCGTTTGCAATTTTCTTCTTAGCTGAATACATGAACATGGTTTTAATTTCAGCATTAGTAACTGTATTTTTCTTAGGTGGTTGGTTATCACCATTCGAAAATATGCCTGTACTTGATACTCTATTTAGTTGGGTGCCAGGATTTGTTTGGTTTGCATTAAAAACTTGTATCTTCTTATTTATTTATCTTTGGATTCGCGCAACTTTTCCACGTTATCGCTACGATCAATTAATGCGATTAGGTTGGAAAGTGCTTATTCCAGTGACGATAGTTTGGATCGCAGTATTGGCACTAATGATCCAATTCCACTTATCACCATGGTTTAGTGCCTGAGGTTAGCTCAATGGGAAAAATCAAACAGCTTATAAAAAGTTTTACGTTGTGGGAATTATTTCAGGGATTATATCTCACATTTAAATATATGTTTCGTAAAAAAATTACAGTGCAATTCCCTGAAGAAAATACACCTTTCTCTCCAAGATTTCGTGGTCTTTTAGCATTACGTCGTTATCCAAATGGCGAAGAACGTTGTATCGCATGTAAGTTATGTGAAGCAGTATGTCCAGCTGCAGCGATTACCATTGAATCTGAAGAACGCAAAGATGGTACACGTCGTACCACGCTTTATGAAATTGATATGTTTAAATGTATTAACTGCGGTTTTTGTGAAGAATCATGTCCAGTTGATTCTATTGTTGTTACACCAATTCAGCATTACCACATGGAAGCGCGCGGCGAAAACATTATGACTAAAGAAAAATTATTAGCGATCGGTGACGAGTATGAAAAACAACTTGCTGCTGCTCGAGAAGAAGATGCTAAATACCGTTAATTAATTGGAAGAAAGATTTATGACAATCACCATTCCACAGGTTTTATTTTTTGTTTTTTCTGCACTTGCCATTATTTCATCATTAATGGTGATTTTGGCTAGAAATCCAGTACGTGCAGTTTTATTTTTAGTTGCTGCATTCATTGCAATGGCCGGTGTTTGGTTATTAGCACAAGCAGAATTTTTAGCGTGGATTTTAATTCTAGTGTATGTGGGCGCGGTCATGACATTGTTTTTATTCGTGGTCATGATGATGGATTTAGATCGTTTTCAACCTTCAAAATTATTGCTGAAACATGCACCAATTATTTTATTAATTGTTACATTACTAGTTACTTTGCTTTGGCTTGCAGTGAAACCACAATATGCAGATTTGGGTTCTACCATGACCTTGCATTCAACAGACTATAACAACACTAAAATATTAGGGATGTTGCTTTACACTAATTACGCATTAGCGTTTGAATTAGCCGCAGTGCTGTTATTAATAGCAATTGTTGCTGCAATTACTTTAGCCCATCGCGGACCACGTAATTCCAAAACTCAAGATGTATCAAAGCAACTTCAGGTTCGTCGCGAAGATAGACTTCGTATTGTCAAAATGAAACCTGAAACTGGAGAATAATTATGCTATCTCTTCTACATTATTTAATTCTTTCAGCTATTTTATTTGGAATTGGTTTAGCTGGGATTGTAATTAATCGAAATAACATTATCGTTTTGTTGATGTGTATTGAATTATTATTATTAGGTGCCAACACTAATTTTATTGCGTTCTCAAATCATTTTAATAATGCAATTGGTGAAGTATTTGTATTTTTTATTCTCACTGTTGCTGCAGCCGAAGCAGCAATTGGTCTTGCTATTGTGATGCTGATTTACCGTCAACGTCATTCTATAGACACTGCAACATTAAACGAATTAAAGGGTTAATAACGTGAATATCAATCCCATGATTTACTGGAGTTGTATTTCTGCTGTTTTTATTCCACTTGTTGGAGCATTAATCGCAGGATTATTTAGAAAACAAATCGGTAAAATAGGTGCAACTGGTGTAACAATTTTAGGTGTAGGTATTTCGTTTGCATTATCTGCATTTATTTTTAATTTGATTGTAATTGATCAACTACCAGCGATTAACATCAACTTATTTACATGGGCAACAGTATTAATAGGAAAAGGTTATCAATTTCATATTGGTTTTCTAATTGATCAATTAACTGCAGTTATGATGGTAACTGTTACTTTCGTTTCACTATTAGTACATATCTACAGTATTGGTTATATGGCTGATGATGATGGTTACCAACGTTTCTTTAGTTATATTTCCTTATTCACTTTTATGATGTTGATGTTGGTTACGTCAAATAATCTCCTACAATTATTTTTTGGTTGGGAAGGTGTAGGTTTAGTTTCATATTTGCTTATCAGTTTTTGGTTTGAAAGAGATAGTGCAACTGCTGGTGGTTTAAAAGCATTTTTAGTTAACCGTGTAGGTGATTTTGGTTTTATTTTAGGTATTGCTGCAGTTTTAGCATTTACAGGTACATTGGATTATCAGGAAATCTTTGCGCAAGCACCTGCACTTGCAAATAAAACATATGAAGTATTTAAAGGTTATCCATGGTCATTACCAACTGTAATTTGTTTGTTGCTGTTCGTTGGTGCAATGGGTAAATCAGCGCAAGTGCCACTTCATGTTTGGTTGCCAGAATCAATGGAAGGTCCAACACCAATTTCGGCATTGATTCATGCTGCAACCATGGTGACTGCAGGTGTATTTATGGTATCTCGTATGTCGCCATTATTTGAGTTATCAAATACCGCATTAAGTGTTGTAATGATTATTGGTGCAACTGGTGCATTATTCTTAGGTTTAATTGCAATTGTTCAAAATGACATTAAACGTGTAGTTGCATATTCAACACTGTCACAATTAGGTTACATGGTTGCAGCGCTAGGCGCGTCAGCATATTCAGCAAGTATGTTTCATTTAGTTACACATGCCGCATTTAAAGCACTGTTATTTTTAGGCGCTGGCTCAGTCATTATTGCAATGCATCATGAACAAGATATTCGTAAGATGGGTGGTTTGCGTAAATATATGCCAATTACATACATCACATTTCTATTAGGCACATTATCTTTAAGTGCAATTCCACCTTTTGCAGGTTTTTATTCCAAAGATGTAATTATTGAAGCAATCGGTGAATCTGTAATCCCAGGTTCAGGTTATGCTTATGTTTGTTTGATGTTAGGTGCTTTCGTTACTGCACTTTATAGTTTCCGCGTATTTTTCTTAACATTCCATACACAAGAACGAATGGATCATCATACCAAAGAACATCTACATGAATCGCCATGGACTATCTTGTTACCACTTGTGGTTCTAGCTGTACCGTCAGTCGTGCTAGGCGCAATATTAATCGATCCAATGTTATTTTCTTTAAATCCATTATTAGATGGTTCAATTACTGTTTCTGCACATCATGATGCATTGAAATTAGTTGCTGAAGAATTTCATGGTTGGTTTGCAATGATGTTGCATGCAATTTTTACTTTGCCATTTTGGTTATCAATAGCTGGAATTCTTACTGCATGGATTTGCTATATCGTCGTTCCAACTTTACCTGCAATTATCGAGAGCCGACTGCAATGGTTCTATGATGTATTGTTAAATAAATATGGATTTGATGATTTTAATCAATTCGTTTTAGTACGTGGTGCACGTGCGCTTGCACAATTTTTCTCTGGCGTAGGTGATCGCTGGTTGATTGATGGTTTATTAGTAAATGGTTTAGCAATGCAAGTTCGAAACATTGCTGCCAAAGTTCGTTTAATACAAACCGGATATCTCTATCACTATGCGTTTGTAATGGTGTTCGGGTTATTAGTGTTTTTAACCTGGTTGATATTGGGATAACAAAGAATGATTCATACACATTTATTGAGTTTATTAATTTGGATTCCAGTGCTTGGTGCCGCACTTGTTTTACTTCTTGGTAATGAACAAAAACCACTTTTCGGTCGCATCGTAGCGCTTGGTGTTGTTGTCCTAACATTGTTACTTTGTATTCCGCTTTATAGCAATTTTAATATTGCAACATATGAAATGCAGTTTGTTGAAAAAGCGCCTTGGATTCCAACGTACGGAATCAATTATTTTCTAGGTGTAGATGGTATTTCTATGCCACTTGTTATTTTAACCGTAATTACTTCATTAATTGTGGTTCTAGCTGCATGGAGAAGCGTTTCAAAAAATGTAATGCAATATCTTGCTTCTGCTTTAATTATTCAAGGCATGATAACAGGCGTATTTGCTGCATTAGATTCAATCTTGTTTTATGTTTTTTGGGAAGCAACATTAATACCAATGTTTTTATTAATTGGTATTTGGGGAAGTTCAAATCGTGTATACGCAGCAGTAAAATTTTTCTTATTTACCTTATTAGGCTCATTATTAATGTTAATCGCATTGTTATATCTAGGAATAAAACAAGGCGATTTTTCTATTCAAAATTTCTACGCAGTTAAACTTGGATTAACAACTCAAATTTTCATTTTCATTGCATTTTTTACAGCGTTTGCAGTCAAAGTGCCAATGTGGCCGGTACATACATGGTTACCGGATGCACACACTGAAGCACCAGCAGGCGGTTCAGTTATTCTTGCAGCATTAATGTTGAAAATGGGTACTTATGGTTTCTTACGTTTCAACTTACCAATTACTCCAGATGCGAGCCAACAGTTATCAACTATCATGATCGCATTATCATTGATCGCAATTATTTATATTGCTTTTGTTGCAATCGCACAAACTGATATGAAAAAACTGATTGCCTATTCATCTATTGCACATATGGGATTTGTAACATTAGCTACATTTGCAATTTTTGGATTGATAAAAAATACAGATGCTTTGCAAGCTGCTGCTCTTGGAATTGAAGGTGGAATTATATTAATGATTTCACATGCATTTATTTCTGGTGCGTTATTCCTTGGCGTGGGAGTGTTGTATGATCGTTTA
>CAZYCO010000030.1:872-20685 GCA_964645885.1 uncultured Gammaproteobacteria bacterium | reverse complement strand
AAAATAATATCGATGATTGCGCGCTTTATGCTTTAAAAATAGCTCATCATTCAATTCGATGCTTTGTACTTGCGTGTATGATTGAAGAACGAAAATGCACCATTCCCGATCGAGAAAGAATTAGAAAATCTATATTTTTGACACCAAAAAATAAATTATTAGAAGATTTAAAAAACAAAAAACAATCGTACAAAGACCAAATGCCATTTTTTCTTTGTACATCTAAAGAACAATCAGAAAAATATTTTTCTTTAAAGTTTAAATTGGATGCTTTAGAACAATTTTATTATAAAAATATTTTAACAATTAAAGATCAAGAACAAATTCGAGCGCAACAATTTGAAAAACAGCCAACTATTAATAATCCCCATGATTTATTTAAAATTTACCAAAATGTTTATCATTGGCGCACGCAAGAATTAGAACATATTGTTAAACAATCGTTTCCATCTCCTCGCAGTATTAAATCTACTGATTATCGTTTATTCATCGAAAAAAAATATACCATTGAAGCAATGGAATTATTTTTAGAACAACAAGCTCATTTAACTTTTAGTGAACGTACTCATTTTATAAAAACCGCTCAAAATTTATCTGCTCAAGAAACCAAACAGAAACTTGAAGCATTACAGTTAGTTATAAATAAAACTGAAATTTCAAGCAAATATAACCATGAACAATGCCTGCTTAATCCTTATATTGATAATAAAGAATTCCTTGGCTACAGCACTGAAGCAGTGATAGAAATTTATTTTATTTATAAATTTGTTCAATTTAAAAAAACATTAACTCAAACTTGTGATCAAGCAAACACGTTAATCAATCGTCCGCAAATTTTTAAACAAAAAAATAATGCCGATGAAACAAATAGAAAATTAGTACAGGAAGCTTTTGAATTAAAAAAACGTTATCAAAAATTAATTGAAAACGATCCTGAACACCAAGATGCAAAAAACATTTTTAGTGCGTGCTTAAATAAATTAAAACAAGCAAGTGATGCAGGATCTGTAGATGCAAAAAATTTATATGATGCTTGGAATAAAATTAATTCAAATTCAGCAGTTGGCAGCTTAAAGAAAAATTAAAAACTCAATTAATATTTTATTAAATTTTTAATTTAAAAATCGCCGCTTTTTGATCTCATAAAACTTTAATTTTCAGTTGTTAACATAAATAAAAATAACTAAGTGAGAGATTTTATGAAATACGCTGAACTTAATCCTGGATTTCAAGCACTTGTATTCGAACAAGATTTTCAACAATGGCAAACAAATATTGCAAAAAGTATAGAAAAAGATAGTAAAGAAAGAACTTTTCAACAACTTAAAAATGAATATCGCCAAACAAAACAAATGTTAGAAGATGATACTGATGCATTCAATTTGTTAATTGAAAAAATAAATCAAAATCAATCTGACTCAGAATTTTTAGATAGTGATGAAGAAAATGAAATCACAGATCTGGCTGTAAAAATTGTACAAAATCTAATTGTTGCAGATGAATTAAATAAAGTTTTATTACGTTTAAAATTAGAATTAGCAGAAAAAGAACGCTTAAATGAAAAACAACAAAATAAAAAACAACTGCAAGAAGAGCGTACAAAAAAGCTAAAACAAGAATTTATCCAAGAAGTTACAAGAAAACCTTATTCTTTTATCAATTCACAAACAGAAAATGAATATAACAAAATAGCTGCAATTAGATTACATCAAGAAGCACAAGCTTTAAGAGAAAAGTTTGAACAAGCTTATCTGTTCAGTAAATCGAATATTAAACCTGATATCAATTGCAATTTATTAGATGCAGATTTTAAAAAGTTTTTTCCAAGTAACTATGTGAGTTTACAGTTAACTTCACTCGAGCGACAAAAAGCTATCAATCAATTATCAAAACAAAATAGTAAAGACATTAACGACGAAATAAATAATTTAGAAAACATCTTAAATAATCCAACAGTGCTAAAAAAATATGTTAATAGTTGTAATGATGCAAAAAGAAGAAATCCAATAGCGTTATTAGTTGAATCTTTGTATCTCTGTAAATTTGTGAAATGGATGATGGAAAATCAAGAACTTACTAAAAAAACAACTAGTGATTCAGTTGCAAATGTCTCTGTTGCCAATAAAACAAATCATTTATGTTTTAACAATAGTAGTGCGGCCACACAAAAAACTACTAATGATGCAAGATCTTTAGCACTATTTGAAAGTGCGATTAATTTATTTGGAGCGATTGAATTAGAAATGCGTTTCAATCCTTCAAGTAAAACCATTGATAAAATGGTTCAAGATTTTGAAGAAATCATGGATAAAACAATTGCTTTAGGTTTAAAAGTAGCAGAAACCTATAAAGAATTTGCTTTTGAAACGATTAATAAAGCTAAAACAAATTCGCATCAGCAAATCCAAATGTAAATTTACATATTTAACAAACTAAAAAACCCACTGCTGGCAGTGGGTTTTTGCTTTTAAAACAAGCGTTTTAAATTTTATTATAATTTGTTGAAAAAACTGGTGCCGAAACTTTCATCCCAACTTTCTTTTTGTTCGTCGGGCACTAAATATATCATACCAACATAATTTACAGCCATAAAAGTAGCGCCATAAAACATGAGTTTAGATGCATAGCTATATCCTGTGTAATTAGTACATTCTTTTTGTTGAATTTTTTCTAATGCTTCAACAGGTTTAGGGCAATAATTTCGGATGATAGTAGTAAATTGATCAGAACGTCCTTCTTGTTTAGTGGCAGTAGGCAATGCACTTCCTGTGCTATCTTCTCTTTTAGTTCTTATTGTTGGTTTTTTATTTGATAGCGATAAATCTAAAAGTCTTTTAAATTCAGCTCGTTCAGAATCGTGGTAAAACGAAGCAAAAATCATTCCATCTGGTCTTAACAAATGTGGAATTGTATGCAAGATCATTTTTTTAAAGCTATTAACTAAAACATGATTGGAGCTAAACAATCTAGTTATAAAATTTTCGTATAGAACTGGGTGACGCATGATTACTAAATCAACTTCATGTTGCTTTAAAATAGAAGTAAATGAACTTATTTTTGCAGCATCTAATTGATGAAAAACTAATTCAATATTTTGTTCTGATAATTTTTCATTAATGGGTGTAAATCGTTGCTCACATTGATCAATCCTTCTTTGATCAATATCAACACCAACATATTTAATCTTTGTATTTTGACTCAGTTTAGCTTTTAACAAATTTAAAGTAGCCAAAACAGCATCACCATTAGCGCAACCTAAATCTAAAATAACCAGCTCTTTATTTTTTTTGGCGTCAGTAAGAATCTCTTCAAAAGATGAACGATGATTTTGGTAAATGTTAGACAAATTTTGATGATTAATATCAAATATGCTTTCATTACCAATTTCTAAGTTTAACTGTTGCAAAGTAAATAATTCATTACGCATTTTGTTTTAACCTTATTTTGTAGGATTTTCCCAATCCAAAATTACCTTTCCTGATTGACCTGAACACATGGTTTCAAAACCTTTTTGGTATTCACTCACTGGAAAATGATGCGTAATCAATGCGGAAATATCTAAACCGCTTTGCAACATCGTTACCATTTTGTACCAAGTATCAAAACGTTGACGACCGTAAATACCTTTTACGGTCAAACCTTTCATAATAATTTTGTTCCAATCGATTTGTGTTTCAGGTGGCAGAAAACCAAGCAACGCAATTTTTCCACCGTACACCATATTATTTAACATATCGTTGAATGCTTTTGGGTTACCTGACATTTCTAACCCAACGTCAAAGCCTTCAGTCATTTTTAAATTGTTCATCACATCTTTTAATGATTCACGCATTGGATTAACAACACGAGTTGGATTTACTTTTTTCGCAAGTTCTAAACGTTGATCATTGATATCGGTAATGACCACATGACGCGCGCCTACATGTTTTGCAATTGCTGCAGCCATGATACCGATTGGGCCTGCGCCGGTAATGAGTACGTCTTCACCAACTAAATCAAATGCTAATGCTGTGTGTGTTGCATTACCAAATGGATCGAAGATAGATGCAATTTCATCCGGAATATCATCTGGAATTGGAAATGCATTTCGTGCAGGAATCGCTAAGTATTCTGCGAATGCACCGTTACGCGTTACACCAACACTCACTCGATCTGCGCAAAAGTGAAAACGACCACTTCTACAATTTCGGCAATTACCACAAGTAACATGACCTTCACCTGATACCCGCTGCCCTATTTTGAAACCAGTTACTACGCTGCCTATTTCAACAATTTCCCCAGCATATTCATGGCCGCTGATGAGTGGTACTGGAATGACGTTTTGTGCCCATTCATCCCAGTTGTAGATATGAACATCTGTACCGCAAATTGCAGTTTTTTTAATTTTGATGAGTACTTCATCTGGCTTGATGCTTGGTTTTTCTGCATCAAACATCCAAATACCTGGTTCTTTTTTCAATTTACCTAGTGCTTTCATATAAATACCTTTTTTTCATTAGTCCCTTCTCCCGCGGCGCGGGAGAGGATTCATTCGATAAATGGTTAATTAATCACGCCCAATTCTCGCCCCACCTTCGCAAATGCAGCGACCGCGCGATCAATTTGTTCTTTAGTATGAGCTGCAGACATTTGCGTACGGATACGTGCTTGTCCTTTTGGAACAACTGGGAAAGAAAAACCGATGACGTAAATACCTTCTTTCAATAAGGCATCTGCCATTTGTGATGCGAGTTTGGCATCACCTAACATCACAGGAATAATGGCATGCGAACCTGGAATTAAATTGAAGCCAAGCTTTTGCATTTGTTCACGGAAATATTTGCAATTAAATTCAAGACGCTCGCGCAATTCGCTGCTTTTCTCGAGCATTCTTAATACTTCAATTGAAACAGCAGTAATCACTGGTGCTAAAGTGTTGGAAAAAAGATATGGACGTGAACGTTGGCGTAACCATTCGATGATTTCTTTTTTACCGCTGGTATAACCACCAGATGCGCCACCCAATGCTTTACCTAATGTTCCTGTAATGATGTCGACTTTACCCATCACATCAAATAATTCATGGGTTCCGCGACCATTTTTACCGACAAAACCAACTGCGTGTGAGTCATCAACCATGACTAAAGCATTATATTTTTCAGCTAATTCACAAATTTTTGTTAAGTTGGCATAGGTGCCATCCATTGAAAATACGCCGTCAGTTGCAATTAAACGATAACGACAATCTTGTGCTTCTTTTAATTTTTCTTCGAGAATTTGCATATCGTTATTGGCATAAACAAAACGTTTCGCTTTACACAAACGAATACCATCAATAATGCTGGCATGATTTAAAGCATCGCTAATGATGGCATCTTGATCAGTTAATATGGTTTCAAATAATCCGCCATTAGCATCAAAACATGATGAATAAAGAATGGTGTCTTCTGTGCCTAAAAAATCACTAATTTGTTGTTCGAGTTCTTTATGAATGGTTTGCGTGCCGCAAATAAAACGAACAGATGACATACCAAAACCATATTTTTCTAAGGCTTTTTGTCCTGCTGCAATTAATTGTGGATTGTTTGCTAAACCTAAATAGTTATTAGCACAAAAATTTAAGACTTCTTTATTATTTACTTCGATTTCAGATGATTGTTGGGATTGAATTTGACGCTCGGCTTTATAAAGCCCTGTTTCGCGTAATTGTTCTAATTCTTTCGCTAAATGTTGGCCTAAGCTTTCCATAAGAATCCTCTAATTTTGACCTTAAAAAATCGAGCACATAGTACCGACTCTAACCTCTAGAATCCATGCCATTGAGCTTTGCTTAATTAACACGTGCTTATTTCATGCGTTACTTTGCCTATCTATAAACTTCCTATACTTAATTAGAAAAAAATTATAGGAAGCTGATATGAAAAAAATAAAAGTAATCGGAATACTCTGTGTTGTTTCTATTATGATTGCACTCGCACTTGATTTTTATTTTTGCTCAACAACACCTTGTTATCATCACATCACACTACAACCAATAGCGATAGGTAATTATTTTAGCGGTGGCATGATAGCCTTAGGCATTTTTTCTGGCGGTATTATTTCTACTGGTATTTTTTCAATAGGCCATATTTCATTTGGTTTATTTAGTGCTGGAATTTTTTCTGTAGGCATTTTTTCGGTTGGTATATTTTCAGTGGGTATTTTTTCTTTCGGCATTTTTTCTATTGGATTTTGGGGTTTTGCTCTTTATTTTTTAGGAAAAAAATTAAAAAAATAAATTTTTAATTTACCAAAAAATGTTTGTAACGCATTCCGTTACACAGAAAATAAAAAAGGGCGTGATATACACGCCCTTTTGTTGGAATTGCGAAATGTAATTGCTTACATCATTCCTTCCATGCCACCCATTCCACCAGCTGGCATTGCTGCTTTGTCTGATTTTGGTTTTTCAGCAATCATGCACTCTGTTGTTAACATCATGCTTGCGATTGATGCTGCATTTTGTAACGCAGTACGAGTTACTTTGGTTGGATCCAAAATACCCATATCGATCATGTCGCCGTATTCGCCAGTTGCAGCATTGAAACCATAGTTTCCTTTGTTGCTTGCTACTTTTTCTAATACAACAGCGGCCTCGTAACCTGCGTTAGTTACGATTTGACGTAATGGTTCTTCAATTGCACGACGAACAATAGCGATACCCATGTCTTGATCAGCGTTTATACCTTTCAAGCTTTTGATTGATTCAATACTACGAACAAGTGCAACACCACCACCAGGAACAACACCTTCTTCTACTGCCGCACGAGTAGCATGCAATGCATCTTCAACACGTGCTTTTTTCTCTTTCATTTCAAGTTCAGTTGTTGCACCTACTTTAATAACCGCAACACCGCCTGATAATTTAGCTAAACGTTCTTGTAATTTTTCTTTGTCATAATCAGATGTAGTGTCTTGAATTTGCGCGCGAATAGCAGCAACACGGTTTTCAATTTCTTTTTCTTGACCACTACCATCGATTACTGTGGTGTTATCTTTATCAACAATTACTCGACGTGCGCTACCTAAATCTTGTGCGGTTGCAGCTTCAAGTGTTTTACCGATTTCTTCGGAAATAACTTGAGCGCCAGTTAAAATTGCGATGTCTTGCAACATTGCTTTACGACGATCACCAAAACCAGGTGCTTTCACTGCGCACACACGAATTGTGCCGCGAATATTGTTCACAACTAAAGTTGCTAACGCGTCACCTTCAATATCTTCAGCAATAATTAATAATGGACGACCTGATTTCGCAACTGCTTCAAGAATAGGAACTAAGTCACGAATATTGGTAATTTTTTTATCTACTAGTAAAAGATATGGGTTATCAAATTCAACCGTCATTGATTGTTGATTGGTAACAAAATAAGGAGAAATAAAGCCGCGATCAAATTGCATACCTTCTACGAATTCAAGTTCATTGGTTAAGCCTTTGCCTTCTTCAACAGTAATTACACCGTCTTTACCAACTTTATCCATTGCTTCAGCAATGATTTGACCGATTGCTTCATCAGCGTTTGCAGAAACGGTAGCAACGTGTTTGATTGCAGTTGTGTTTTTGCAAGGTTTGGATGCTTTAGCAAGTGATTCAACGATAACTTCAACAGCT
The DNA here is from genome assembly GCA_964645885.1 of uncultured Gammaproteobacteria bacterium. Lineage (GTDB taxonomy): Bacteria > Pseudomonadota > Gammaproteobacteria > CAZYCO01 > CAZYCO01 > CAZYCO01. The sequence goes on along the minus strand of CAZYCO010000030.1, from coordinate 13,055 downwards.
TTATCTACACCACGTTTAATGTCCATTGGGTTCATACCAGCAACAACTGCTTTTAAACCTGCACGATAAAGTGCACCAGCTAAAACTGTTGCGGTTGTTGTGCCATCACCTGCTTGATCTGATGTTTTAGACGCAACTTCTTTCACCATTTGTGCGCCCATATTTTCAAATGCATTTTCTAATTCAATTTCTTTAGCAACAGTTACACCATCTTTAGTCATTAATGGTGAACCCCATGAACGTTGAATGACAACGTTACGTCCTAATGGACCCATGGTTACTTTCACTGCATCTTCTAAAATTTGAACGCCACGATTAATGCTATCGCGCGCATCTGATTTAAATTGCAAATCTTTAGCTGCCATTTGTTAATTCCTCTTTAAATTAAAAATACGATTTACGCTTCTACAACACCCATGATGTCTTCTTCACGTAAAATGAGTAGCTCATCGCCATTAAGTTTGATTTCTGTGCCTGAATATTTTCCGAAAATGACTTTGTCACCTTGTTTAACATCGATCACTCTACGCTCACCACTTTGCATGACGGCGCCTGGGCCTACGAAAATGACTTCTCCTTGTTGTGGTTTTTCTTTGGCATTGTCAGGAATCACAATACCGCCCGGGGTTTGATTCATGTCTTCTAAACGTTTAACAACAATACGATCTCCTAGAGGACGAATTTTGGTTTTCATTCCACTTTCTCCTATATATGTGTTTTAAAATTTGCAAGGTGGCACTTGGTAAGAAGTGCCGCTATGGTAGGTAGATGGGCATTGAAGTCAAGTTTTCAAGGGGGAACAAATAAATTCTTAATCTTGTCGCTAGAAAACGAATTAGCTAAGCTTCAGCCTCTTTTTTAACTACAAATAGTAATTAGCCATGAAAAAAACTATCTTTTATCTGTTTCATACTCTTTTTTTTGTTTTAACTTTTACTGCTCTCAATCCTGCTTTTGCGGCTTTTCCAGTCACAAATAATGGCCAACCACTTTCACTTGCACCAATGCTTCAAAAAGCTATGCCAGCAGTAGTAAATATCGCTGCTGAAAACCGAATGGAATTAATTTCTGATGAAGAAATAGGTGAAGAAGGCGAAAACGAAAGACCAAACAAGCCGCTAAGACGTCCACCTGGCATTCCAAATCAAAGTATTGGCTCAGGTGTAGTCCTTGATGCTAAAAAAGGCTACATCATCACCAATGCTCACTTAGTTAAGAACGCTAAAAGCGTTACTGTTACCTTAAGTGATGGTCGCCATTACAAAGCTAAAAAAATTGGTATGGATGAAGGATCAGACGTCGCAATCGTACAAATTGAAGCAAACAACCTAGTTACTCTTCCTATCGGTGATCCAAATAAATTAAATGTTGGTGATCCAGTAGTCGCGATTGGTAATCCATTTGGATTAAATCGTTTTGGCCCAACAGCAACTGCGACTGCGGGTATTGTTAGTGCTTTACATAGAAGCGGAATGGAAATTGAAAGCTATGAAAATTTCATCCAAACCGATGCTTCAATTAATCCGGGTAACTCTGGCGGCGCGCTCATCGATTTACATGGTGAATTAATCGGTATTAATACCGCTATTTTAGCGCCATCAGGTGGCGGTAACGTTGGCATTGGATTTGCAATTCCAATCAATATGGCAAATAGCATCGCACAACAACTGATTAAATATGGTTCTGTTCGCCGAGGTTTAATGGGTATATTAGTGCAATCACTCACCCCTGAACTTGCACAAGCATTATCTCTGAACAATCAAGTTGGTGCGCTCGTGTCTTTAGTTAATCCAGGTTCACCTGCAGCAAAAGCTGGATTAAAAGTGGGTGATTTGATTACCAGAATGAATGATCAGCCTATAGATAGCGCAGCTCAAGTTCGAAACATTGTTGGTCTATTGCGCATTAATGATCATGTCACAATGTCCGTGTTGCGAGATGGTAAAAAGATCAACTTATCTATGCGTATCGTTGATCCGCGTAAACATGAAGAACAACGTCAAACAGAAGATTCATTCTTATTTGGTGTTGCGTTAAAGGATTTCTCCGAAGATTCTCCTTATCATGGTCAAATCACAGGTGTTCAAGTTACAGGCTTACTTGAAAACAGTCCGGCATTTCGTTCAGGTCTTCGCCCTGGCGATGTCATTACTTCTGCTAATAAAGAAAATACTAGTGATGTAGAAGCATTAAAAAATGCAATGAAGAAAGACCAAAATGAACTTTTACTGCATATTTTACGTGGTCCAAGCGCTGCATTTGTTGTAGTGAAATAATGTTAACTGGTGGGCACGTGACTTACGTCACTTTGCCCACCCTACAAATACTTCCCCTCTCTCTCTTCTGTCATCCTCGCGGAAATGGGGATTCATTCAATGATTTAAGAAGATAAGACGAACTAAGTTCTGTCATTCCCACCTCCGCCTACTCGAGGGTAGACTCCGGCGGGGATTCATTCCTATAGTGATAAAGCACGCTGTTATAAATAGATTCCCGCCTACGAGGGAATGACCATAACGAGAAAGTTATCTAGATAACCCTATCGTTACACTGCAATCATTTAATACATCAGCAGGAACTGCTTCTAATCGTGGTTTGAGATCCACTTTAGTTGGAATGAGATAAGGAAAAGCAGGCTCCATCTCTTCTTTTGGTTTTATTCCATCAATACCATGTGCTTGTACTAATTCTTTCAATGATTTTATTTCTAAAATACCTGCATATTGTGATTTAGCAAAAACCTCAGGTTGACGTTTACTAAATTGCCAAATTCGAGTTAAAAGTGATTCATCATTTTCTTTTGAAGATAATAGCTTATCAGCAATATTTTCATTTTCTTTCTCTAAGGCATGCTTGTCTTCTGTTGATAAATGTTCAAGACCCACGTTATATAAACATGCATCAAAATTAATTTTTCTAAACACAGCTTCATTTAAGCGATCAATTTTCTGCCAATCTAACAGATTAGAATGAGCATCGATTTGCCCTGCTAATGCTCGTCTTAAAATATCAGCAAGTTTTGGATTGATAAGTTGTTCAATTAAATATTCATCTGAATAATTAGCTGATTTGTCAATTAAATTCACTTCTTGTTTTATTAAACTAAGTTCTTCTGAATCAAAAAACTCTGGATGCGGTTTATTAAGGGATGAACCTAATTTATTAGCCTCGAAAAATGCTTTACCAAAATCTTCTTCTGGTTTTTCATCTTCTACTAAACCACGATTCAATTTTTCCATTGCTTCAATTTTTTGCATGACTAATTTTTTAAGTAATTCTGGAATCATGCCTTTTAATGATTTCAAACCATCTGCGCCTTGAGAATTTAATTGAGAAATAATTTGATGATGTTTTGATATAAATTCATCAGCGGCATAATTCATTAACATTTCCCAATGAGCTTGATTGTTATATTGCGGGATACAACCATGTATTGCCCAGAATTTTTCAATTGCATCTGCAAGTAGTTTTGCCATACCTGTTCTATCTTTACCGCTCTTACAAGCAACATGTGAACGGCCGTGCATTTTTCTAATAAATACACGCTCTAATGCTGATCGATAAAGATTTATATTTTTATCTTCACCAAAAAAAACTGGATCATTTTCTTTTGCAAGATTAGTAATTTTGACGTATTCAACTAAGGCATGTAAGCCACACAAGAAATCTTTTGCTTGATTTCTGCCGCCAAAAATAGCGCCAAAGCGAGTAACAAAAGCGTTAACATCATTAATAGAATTCGCCGGGAATTTTTCAAGAATTGCTTCAATTTTTGCAGCCCAAACCCAATATTGTTCTGCATCTTTTTTAAACTGATCAGAGATATCGTCGAACTTATAATCTTTAGTAAGAACTGGAATAACACCGTACATACGTCTTAATCCTTCATGCGTATCAAGTGCTATTTTTAATTCTTCTAGCGTTCCTTGTAATTGAGCTAAATCTTTTTCTTCTTCTTGGTTAAATGGGTTTATTGCTGCTCTATTTTTTGCAATATGTGAAAGAAATTCCATTTGCTCTAGATAATAAACACTATTTCGTCGTGCTTTGATCGATAAATGTTGTGTAAGTGATCGTGGCCAATGACGCACGCCATTAATGATGTGATTACTTCCCATTAAATGGACGATTGGTTTGGTTTTTGCTTTATCTTCATATGATTCTTCATCAATTATTTCTAAAGCGTAATCTTTGACATTCAACATATCGATATTAATTTCACTAATCACACTACGCAGTAATTTTGCAGGTTCGCCTTCAGGCGATAACACAGAAGCTGATAAAACAATTGGTGCAGCATGTGATCGATATTTTTCAGGTAAGTTATTTTTTTCAGCATTAGTTAGTTGCCAAAAATTTTGATAGTCATCACGTAACTGCAGTGCTTTTTGCTTTTTTTCACCTAAATACATTTGGCGAGCATTATGAATTGCTACTCGTTTTTGCATATCTAAATTGTGCATTTCATTAGCCGCTAGTGATGACGAACGATCCTCAATACTCTGCGAAATTAATCTTTTGTTTTGGTCAAAAATTAAATAATGACTTTCCGAAATATTAGACACACCAAGAAATCGTTTTAACGTTGCAGGCATCGATTTATAGCGAAGTTTTACATCTTCAAATGATGCAATATGCATTTGATTTGCAGGTGCATCAGGATTTTCTGCTAAGGTTTTTTTCAAAAAGTATTTAGCGAATTCAGGTAATTTTTTATTTTCAAACCAATCTGGATGCTTATTGATTGGCTGTCCTTTTGGATCAACATCAAAAATCTTTTTTAACTCATTATATTGATCTTGAGTAATCTCACTGATTGGGTAATCAATTTGTAAAGAAGTATAAGTTTGATCAGTTCCAACTTTTTTAGATTCAAGATGCGTTACTAATATTTCTTCACGTCCTTGCTGCCAAACTGTTAATGCTTCTGCTAACGCTAATTCTTTATATAGTTTTTGCAATGCATCATCTTCATTGAGTTTGCCATTGGCATTGTATTTTGTATTTTTATATAGCAGATAAGTCATTTTACCTAAGAAATGATTTAGCGCTTTTTGTTGTGTTTCTACATCATTAGGCAAATAAATACTTTGTGCTTCAAATTCTAAAAATAAGTTATTTAATTTTTCACGTAATTCATTGTGTGTTGTTTTACTGCCGCGAATGAATTCTGCATTTTTATCTGCATAAAGATTGATATTACTAAACAACCACAGATCAGCAGCGATTAAAAATGCTTGTGCACGTTCCACAATTGGATCACCTTTTTTATAAGCATCAGGTTTGCGCGCATCGTTATAAATAAATTGCGGGTTAGATAAAAATTGTTCGAATGCTTTATCATCATTTGCACTTAGTTTATCTGCAATTTCTTGCGTTATCGCTTTTCGTTGTGCGTAAGTGGATAAAGAAGAAAACTCTACTTCTTCAACTGATTCAGAATCGTCTGAGCTAGATGAATCTGATGTAGCATCCTCTGAATATTCAGTTGCATCATCTTCTTCTAATGTCCAAGCACGATTAGCTGGTTGTTCTGTTGAATAATCAACAATAGGAAAATCTCGTACTGAATATTTGGTATCTACAGATGAAGTTTCACTTTCGCTTAATTCTTCCTCTGAATCTGAACCTGAATCTAAAGAATCACTCTCAATAGCAACTCGATTGATTTCAGTTAAAGATTCATTCCAAAATTGAATATAGTCATTTAACTCGCTTTGCAAATTGTTATTGTAACTATTTGTAAATAAATTTTGAGAATTGACTGATTGAAGAATTGCAATTCCTTCACGCAATCTTTCCTCTTCTGTTTTTTCAGATGCATTTGGATTTCTTAAATAAGAAAGCGCTATTGCTACTTGTTTTATAACTAAACGCCCTGTTTCATCATTGAGTGGTAATTGTGAAAAAGTGATTTTATCTTTAAAAATAAAAATGTTGATATGATTTTGCAGACTTCGATTAATCGTGATTTTAATACATGGATTAGCGCCCAACATAAATTGAGATTGTATGTTTAAGCTTTTCAACCCGGCAAAATTAAAATTATTTAAATTAGGTTGAATTGTTGTTGGAAGTCCAATCACAACTGATTTTGCAGGCTGTGACGCTCTAACAACTACTAAAGGAATATCAGAAACAGATGGTCGTGATGGTGGTGCATGTTTCAATAATGATTGATTAGTACGAATAAATGTTTCTGTTTTATTTTGACGTTCAGCTTCATCTAATTTAACAGCCGCGCTAGGTGGTAAGTCTAATTGCTGTTCGCTTATTCCTTGTGGATTATCTTTTAACATTTTTAATGTTTGTGGCGTAACTTTTACAACGCAAACACTATTTTCTGGCAATTTATATTTAGTTGTTGTTTTAAATTCTTCTGCATAAGTTGGATTCTGAATTGTTGCCAAATCATTTTCTAAAGATGAATCTTGTGTCTGTTCTGATTTTAAAGAAAATGAAAGTTGTTTAGTTTTTTGATTTAAACGTACACGAAGAGGTACGTTCTCATTTGAATCTTTTTTAAATTTAAATAACGTACTAAAAATTTTTTCTTTTCCTCTAATCAACTCAACTAATTTTTTAGCGCCTTGATAAAGAACATACATTCCTGCAGGCACTAGAGGCACCGCAATAATTCCTAAACCAAAAGTAGTAACCGCTAATGCAGATAAACCAACAACCGTACCAGTAACTGCAAGCATTGCGAAAATACGCAAAGCTGTTTCAGCTACAAAATTGGTAGTAACTGCTGGATAAGGATGACGAACAGAAACTACATTAAATGTTTGATTTAAAAATTTAGCGACAGTGTCTAATTTAGTTGTACGTAATAATTTTGATAGAAAACTGCTGCGCGTTTTTATTTCTACTTGCGCTAAATTATCTTCACCAATTAATTCCCGCCAAAATAGATCTCTTTGTTTTTCATTTAATGCACTTAAATCAAAACGCACGTCGTAACCACGCGCTAAATAATGCGCAATAGGAATATCAATATCAGGTTTCATACCATTGATAGTGATATTTGGGCTGTAATAAATAACAGCAAATGCGCGATTGATAATTTTTTTACTTGATAAATATGCTTTATTTCGGTTGTAAAGTGCAAAAGAGCGATTTTTATTGTTAGATGAATCATTTTCATCTGTAAGTGAAGTATAACCACCATGTTGTTTTTTAGATTTTGATTGATGAGTTTCACTTTCTACATCTGGTGATGATGATTGGAAATTAATCTCAAATAATGCCTTTTTCCAAAACGCTACATCTTTTTGAAAAAAATGAATTTTATTATTTTTTGAATTTTTACTGATTTTTGGCATATTTTTTCCAATTAGTTAAATGATTAAATAAATGCTCTTATCTCTATGCTAGTCAAAAAAACTTAATGTTTTATTAACTTTTTTGAAAATTAACGGTTTTATAACGAAGAAAAAATAAGGGAAAAATGAGTATTAAATTGGATTTTTAATTTCAATAAATTCATGTTCAATTGAAAATTGTTGTTGTAGATAATTTCCTAATGCACGCACACCATAACGTTCAGTCGCATAATGACCTGCCGAAAAAAAGTGAATTCCCGTTTCACGCGCGACATACACTGTATGTTCCGAAATTTCACCTGTGAGATAGGCATCTACTTTGATATCAACAGCCAAATCAATTCCACGTTGCGCAGCACCGGTACACCAAGCAATTGATTCTATAAACTTAGATTCCCCTGGTATCCATAATGGTTTGCGTTGTAATTGTTGTTCAACAAGCAATGCAAAATCATTTGCTGATATTTTTTTATTTGGTTTACCAATAAAGAAAAGATTTGGCACAGAAAATGCAGGAATAGTTTTTTCGATTTTCAAATCAAGTAGTTTTGCAAGTTGAGTATTGTTCCCTACTTCTGGATGAACATCTAATGGCAAATGATATGCAAGTAAACTGATATCATTTTGTAATAATTTTTTTAAGCGCGCATGTTTTATACCAGTTATACATGGATTTTCTTGAGACCAAAAAAATCCATGATGCACTAAAATAGCGTCAGCTTTTTTTTCAATTGCAGCATCAATAAGTGCATCTGATGCTGTTACACCACTGATAATTTTTTTTATCTTTGGTTTACCTTGCACTTGCAAACCATTGGGTGCGTAATCTTTAAATTGCTCAACTGAAAGATATTGATGTAAATGATTAACTAGCTCTTCCAGCTCTAACATTTCACACAATCCTATGAATACGCGCACCTAATTGCGCTAATTTTTCTTCAATACATTCATAGCCACGATCAATGTGATAAATGCGATCAACAATAGTGTCGCCATCTGCAACTAAACCAGCTAATACTAAACTGGCAGAAGCACGTAAGTCGGTTGCCATGACAGGTGCCCCTGTTAACTTTTCAACACCATGACAAATAGCAGTATTGCCTTGTAATTCGATGTTTGCACCCATGCGACGCATTTCTTGCACATGCATGAATCTATTTTCAAAGACTGTTTCAGTTATGGTGCCATTACCTTGTGCAATTACATTGACTGTCATCATTTGCGCTTGCATATCAGTTGGAAATGCTGGATAGGGTGCAGTACGAATACTGATTGCTCTTGGGCGTTTTTTTTGCATATCTAATTCGACCCAATCTTCACCAATATTAACTCTTGCGCCTGCTTCTTCTAATTTTTGCAAAATAGCGGTGAGATGAGACGGTTGAACACGCTTAATTTTTATATGGCCTTTAGTACAAGCTGCAGCAGCGAGATAAGTTCCTGCTTCAATTCGATCCGGTAGAATTCTATAACTACCACCTTTTATTTCTTTCACACCTTCAACTACTAATGTGCTTGTACCGATCCCCGTTACATTTGCACCAAGTGTATTTAAGAAGTTTGCTAAATCTGTTACTTCAGGTTCTAAAGCTGCGTTATGAATGACAGTTGTACCTTGAGCAAGACAAGCAGCCATCATGATATTTTCAGTACCAGTTACCGAAACGGTTTCAAAGAAAACATCCGCTCCCTTTAAACCATTTTCACATTTCGCAACGATATTACCGTTTTCAATGACAATATCAGCGCCCATTGCTTGCAAACCTTTAATGTGTAAATCAACTGGACGTGTTCCAGTTGCACAACCACCAGGGAGTGAAACAATTGCTTGTCTATAACGCGCAAGTAATGGTCCCAATACTAAAATTGAAGCTCGCATGGTACGAACTAATTCATAGGGCGCTTCAAATTTATCAACTGCTCGTGTGTCGATTTCAACTTGCATGTTTTCATCAACAACCATGTATACGCCCATACGACCGAGCAATTCCATCATAGTTGTGATGTCTTGCAGATGAGGCACATTTGAAACACGTACTGGTTCAGACGCTAATAATGATGCAGCTAAAATAGGAAGTGCCGCATTTTTAGAGCCAGAGATCGAAATCTCGCCATTTAATGAAGTACCGCCAGTTATAATTAATTTATCCATTTATATATATTCTCTTTCGTTGCTTCCCTCTTTCGCAAAGCGAGGAGGGTGTCCACGCTTGTCGTGGACGGGTGAGGTTTCATTGTTATTTACGTTTACTTTCTTCTTCCGGAGTTAGTGTTTTCATTGAAAACGCGTGAATTTCTCCACTTTTTAATTCAGAAGAAATTGCGCCATATACAAGCTGTTGTCTTTTTACCATCGATAAATTTTCGAACAACTGACTGATAATAATTGCTTCGAAATGAATATTGTCGTTACTTTCAATAGCGACTTCACTATTGGGTAAAGCTTTTAAAATAAGTTGCTTAATTTGTTCTATTTTCATCGTGATGTTTGAGTATCAAATGGTAAAAAATTTTCAACACCACAAACTTTAGCGATTGCTAACAATTGTTTTGGTGGATTTAAAAAACTGATTTGTCTTTTAGCTCGGTGTGTACGTCGCAACCAATCAATCAATAGTGCAAGACCTGCGCTGTCACTTCGTGTAACACCTGACAGGTCAAACACTAATTTATTTTTTTGTTCAAAAATTTTCGAAGTAGCCGTTAACAATTGAGTGACAGTATCGAAGGTCATTTCTCCTCGGATTTTAATCACATCATCATTACCCGACTTGATGGTTGATACTTCGAATTTTGTTTTCATTACATACCTGCAGCTTGATTACGACTTTCTAATTTTTGAATCAATTGTTCTAATGTTCCTGCAGATAGTTCTTGTGAAAATTCCGAACGGAAACTTTGTAAAAGACTGACACCTTCTACGCTCATGTCATATAACTTCCAAGAACCATCTCTTTGAAGAATGACCCAGTAGCTAAGGCGTATAGGTTGACCATTGGTGCGAATAATATTGCTGTTCACCATAAGACGTGTGCCTGGTTTTGCATCTGCGTAAGGACTGCCACGTAGTGGTAAAAAGTCGATTCGCTCATTGTTGTAATTAGCGAGTGCCGATGCATAAGTACGTTCTAATAATTTAATAAAAGCATCACTAAAACGCGCTTTTTGATCTGCGGTTGCACTACGCCATACAACTGGACCCAATGCTGAACGTGACATTGCGTTTTTATCAACTATTGGTAGTAACTTACTTTCGATAATGCTGTATACAATTTTAGGTTTAGTTTTTAACGTTGCTTTTTCAGCTTTTAATGAAGAAATAACATTATTTGCTGTTGTTTGTAGTAATGGAACTGGTGATTCCGCTGCAAAAACTAATGTTGAAAAACCAACTAAACATGCCGCTACAAGCGAGCTCAATTTTTTTTGCAAATACATTATTACTTTCTCCCTTAAATAAATATTACTCATCACTGCTTCGATGCTTTATCTTCTGATGTAGCAGCCGAAGAATCATTCGCTGCTGGCTCATCTTTTTTGGAATTAGCGCTATATAAGAATTGTCCGATCAAATTCTCAAGAATAAGTGCGGAATGAGTTTCTACTATTTGGCTGCCATTTTGTAAGAAAGTTTCATCAAAACCTGGCGAAATACTGATGTAATTCGCGCCCAAAAGCCCTTCAGTCAAAATACTTGCTGAAGAATCTGTTGGAATCTCATGAAAATTTTGATCGATTTTCAGCGTTACTTTGGCGCGAAATGTTTTTTCATCTAACTCGACTTTACTCACTTCACCAATACGAACACCTGCCATTGCAACTTGAGAACGAACTTTTAAGCCCCCCACGTTATCGAAGGTTGCATAAACAGCATATGTTTTTGCGCCTATAGTTCCGCTTAGACCACTTACTTTGAAGGCAAGAACGACTAAACCGGCTACACCGAATAACAAAAATAAGCCTACCCAAAATTCAAGAATCGAATTACGAAACATGTCGTTTACCAACCCCCTATCATTGCTGTCGTGAGCACAAAATCCAGCGCCAAAATAACAACAGATGAAATGACTACTGTTCGAATAGTCGCTCGTCCGATACCTTCTGCTGTTGGAACTGTATTAAAACCTTGAAATACGGCAATCCATGTCACTACTGCACCAAAAACTACGCTTTTGATAATTCCACTAAGTACATCAATTCGAAAATCGACGGAACTTTGCATAATGCCCCAAAATGAGCCGCCATCTACACCTAACCATAAGACGCCAACCCAATAACCGCCATAAATAGCTACTGCACTAAAAATAATAGCTAATATTGGTAATGCAATGATGCCAGCCCAAAGTCTTGGCGCTACGATGCGCCATAACGGATCCACGCCCATCATCTCCATACTATCTAACTGCTCTGTGGTTTTCATAAGCCCTATTTCTGCAGTTAATGCAGAACCGGCTTGTCCGGCAAATAATAAAGCTGAAACGACTGGACCTAATTCACGCGTTACGCTTAATGCTAATAACTGCCCTAGTTGTTGGGCTGCACCAAATTTATTTAATGTGTTGTAGCCTTGTAGTGCGACCACCATCCCTATAAATATTCCAGAAACAACAATAATTGTTAAAGACAATACGCCAACGGAAAAAATTTGTTCGACTAATAAAGGAAATGTTTTTTTGAAGCGTGGCCGACGAACCAAAACCTGCAAAAGAAAAATGCCAGCATGACCAATACGCTTGGTATAGTTAATTCCTGCTCTTCCTAACGTTCGGATGTTTTGTGCTATCACAGTAATTCCTCTTCATATGGCTTAGCTGGATAGTGAAATGGCACCACACCATCAGGTAAACCATGAATAAAT
>CAZYCO010000030.1:259-861 GCA_964645885.1 uncultured Gammaproteobacteria bacterium | reverse complement strand
AGCGGGTGTTTTATCTTCGAGTAATTTACGTGGTGTTCCTTCACCAATAATTTTGCCGTCTGAAATAACATAAACATAATCTGCAATACTGGCTGTTTCGACAACATTATGAGAAACAATAATACTTGTTAACCCTAATGCATCATTTAATTCTTTAATCAGCTTAATTAATACACCTAGAGAAATCGGATCTTGTCCAGTAAAAGGTTCATCGTACATCAGTAATTCTGGATCAAGTGCAATTGCTCGCGCTAATGCAACTCGACGTCCCATACCACCTGATAATTGTGATGGCATTAGATTGATAGCACCACGCAAACCTACAGCCTGTAATTTCATTAAAACTAAATCACGAATCATCGACTCTGGAAGTTTAGTGTGTTCGCGCAAAGGGAAGGCAATATTTTCATAAACGCTCAAATTGGTAAAAAGCGCGCCATTTTGATAAAGCATTCCAATTTTTTGTCTCATGGTATAGAGCGCTTTTCGATTAAGCGAGTGAACATCTGTTCCGTTTATGAGAATTTTTCCTGAATGAGGTGGCAGTTGACCGCCTATCAAGCGTAATAAAGTGGTTTTACCTGTGCCACTAGGGCCCATGA
>CAZYCO010000030.1:0-234 GCA_964645885.1 uncultured Gammaproteobacteria bacterium | reverse complement strand
TTTACCGCGCTGGAAAGAACAATTTACGCCATCGAAAATAGCGCGCTTTCCACGATAAAAGTGAAGATTCTCTACTGTAACAATCGGTGAATTGCTATAACCCATAACGAATTTGAAATTCTCAAGACAATAAAGCGACGCTATAATACGCGACTCTTTCGATTTGTAAAAATGATTCACACACTTATGCGCCCAACCACAGACTTTTGCCAGTTAGCCCGAACGGTTATTGAT
>CAZYCO010000029.1:20800-21511 GCA_964645885.1 uncultured Gammaproteobacteria bacterium | reverse complement strand
AAGTTTATTCCAATTTTATATTTATCAATAGAGTTTTCTTTTTTCTTCAGGATCACGTTCTAAACGTGTTTTAGTTGCTTTTTGAGCAATTGCTGATTCTTCTTCTGGGCTTTTAGCGTGTCGAGCTTTTGCACCTTCTTCGCCTAATTTGTGAAATGCTTGTGGATCATTTGCTTTTCTTGTTTGCGCTGCTTTTTCTGCGCCTTCTTTTGTTTGAGCCATGATTGATTCCTCCTTTTATTTTAATAGTCACTCATTATTTTGAGCTCATTTATAAGTATAGAAGAAAAGATCTGGTCTTCAATTTTGAATTTAAGCAGCAACTTGTTTATAAATAATGCGCGCAACACTATTTAATTCATCTGCTAGTAATAAAATAAGATCATCAATACTCACAATGCCGCATATTTGATTATTATCATCAACAATTGGTGCGCGACGAATGTTTTTTGCAGACATCATTTCAATTGCTGCTTGAATACCTTCATAATGCTTTAAAACAAGTAGTTCGCTAGTCATGACATCACCAGCGTAAATATCTTTACTATCCAAACCATCAGCTACTATTTTGATTGCAATATCACGATCAGTCACAATACCAATAGGAGAGCGATTATTTTTATCGATAATAATAATGTCACCGACATTGTATTGTTTCATGAGTTTTGCAATATCAGTTACTAGATAATCATTTGTGGCAGTAATTACTTC
>CAZYCO010000029.1:15711-20786 GCA_964645885.1 uncultured Gammaproteobacteria bacterium | reverse complement strand
TACCGATCGACATTGAACATTCTCCTCAAGGTATTTTTTATAGGTATAAAAAATTATAGAAAAGAATTAGTTGGATAATTGCGAATAAAAATGATTTGTAAATGTTATAAAAAAATGGGCAGGTATTTGCATATACTCTTCGCACTTGCATTTTCGGCTGTGTTATCACTCGGTTCGCAATCCTCACGTACTACATGTACGCTCCGGTTGCTCACACTCGCGATGCCTTGCCGAAAATCCAATTGCTGTGAGTATACATGCCCATTTCCGAGAAAAAGCTAATTTATTTTTTCATGAATTCAGGCGTTGCCATTGCACCTTGATGAATATCAGCATTGTAGTACTCCGTTTTAAACGATTTATTTTGACAATCATTTTTTCTAAATTCATTTAATACTAAATCTTTACTGGTCATTGTGGCACTCCACCAGCCAGATGGATAAATTGGCTGTGGAAAACAAAGTAATTGGAAATTTTTAAATCCAGCTTCTCTCATTGCGTGATGCGTATCTTTAATTAATTGTTGATGATAGAGCGGTGATTCGGTTTGTTGTACAAGTAAACCATTTGGTTTTAAAGCACGCATACAATCTTGATAAAACGCTTTAGAAAATAAACCTTCCGCAGGACCAACAGGATCAGTTGAATCAACAATAATGAGATCAATAGATTGCGCTTTGGTATTTTTCATCCAAGCAATACCATCATCAAAATGAAGCTGACAACGCTTGTCATTATTTGCTTCGCACAGCTCTGGAAAATATTTCTCAGCCATACGAGTAACTTGTTCATCAATATCAATTTGAATAATAGATTCTACAGATTGATGTTTTGCTACTTCTCTTAGTGTGCCGCAATCACCACCGCCAATAATGACAACATTTTTAGGATCGGGATGAGTAAAAAGAGCAGGGTGACTCATCATTTCGTGATAAAGAAAATTATCGAAAGTAGATAGCATGTAGCAGCCATCAATCACCATTAAATTGCCGAATTTGGTGGTTTCATATATTTCGATCAATTGATATGGCGTTTGAACTCGATCAAGTAAGCCTTTGATTTGTAAACCAAATGAAGAACCGTGGGGTAGACATTCTTCAGTAAACCAAGTAGTTTCGTCGCGCATTTTTTTATACCTGTATTGATTTAAAAAAACGCAGACTTATAGCACGACCAGAGGTAATTTAGAATGTCGCATGATCCCGTCGCAGAAGCCAAATCCTTATACAACATAGAGCACTGGAGCGATGGATTTTTTGATATCGATTCAAAAGGTATGTTGGTTGCTCTTCCAAATCGACAAAAAACCAAACAGCCAATCCCATTAGATAAATTAGCTAAAGATATCGTCGCTTCTGGTTTAACGTTGCCAGTTTTAGTTCGTTTTAATCCAATATTAAGACAACGTGTTTATGATTTGCATGAAGCGTTCGCAAAAGCGATTGCCGATCACCAATATCAAAATAATTACCATCCTGTTTATCCAATTAAAGTTAATCAGCAGCGCCGTGTAGTAATGGAATTTTTAAAAGCGCAACACGATATAGGTGTTGGTTTAGAGGCAGGAAGTAAACCTGAATTAATGGCAGTATTGGCGTTATCACAAAAACCAAATTCATTGATTATTTGTAACGGCTATAAAGATCGAGAATATATTCGTTTGGCATTAATTGGCCGCAAACTTGGCCATCAAATCTTTATCATTGTAGAAAAAAGCTCAGAAATTGATTTAATTTTAGAAGAAGCAAAAAACTTAAAAGTTGAACCATTAATTGGTATTCGCGTGCGACTTGCAGCAATGGCAAGCGGTAAATGGCAAAACACCGGCGGTGAGCGCGGTAAATTTGGATTATCTGCACAACAAGTATTAGATGTTATTGAAAAATTAAAAAATCAAAATTCATTAAAATATTTGCAATTACTGCATTTTCATATGGGATCACAAGTTGCAAATATTCGTGATATCCAAAAAGTAATGCATGAATGTGGTCGTTATTACGTCGAGCTTCGAAAATTAGGTGCTGATATTCAATGGGTAGATGTAGGCGGTGGTTTGGGTGTTGACTATGAAGGTACCCGTTCCAGAAGCGCATGCTCAATTAATTACAACGTTCAAGAATATGCTAACAATATTGTTTATGCCTTAAGTGAAATTTGCAGGAGTCAAAACCAACCGCATCCTAAAATTGTTACTGAATCTGGTCGTGCAATGTCAGCGCATCATGCGGTGTTAATTACCGATATTATCGATCGAGAAATCATGGTTGATGCATCTAAGTCTGTAACATTAACTAAAAGTGATGCCCAAATTCTGCATGATTTAATGGATAGTTATGAAAATTTGAACAAGCGCTCTGTAACAGAAGTTTATCATGATGCTGTTTATTGGATTGGCGAAGCACAAAGTATGTATAACCATGGTCTGTTATCGTTAAGTGAACGCGCTAAAGCAGAACAAATTTATTTAAATATATGCATAAAAGTACGTGAAATTTTGCAATTACAAACTCAAACTAATCGTACTAATATTTCTATTTTGAATGATTTAAATGAAAAATTAGCCGATAAATACTTTTGTAATTTTTCATTGTTTCAATCGATTCCAGATAGTTGGGCGATTGATCAAATTTTTCCAGTGATGCCATTAAGTCATTTAAATAGCAACATTGAACGTCGCGGAACGTTGCATGATTTAACATGTGATTCAGATGGGCAAATTAAAAAATATGTTGATGGCCAAGGCATTGAAACCACATTGCCATTACCAAAAATGACAGCGGAATCACCTTATTTAATAGGTATTTTCTTAGTTGGTGCTTATCAAGAAATTTTAGGTGATATGCATAATTTATTTGGTGATACCAATTCTGTGCATGTTGAAATATTTGATGATGGAAGTTATGAACTGATTCATCCTATGCTTGGTAATAGCGTTACTGATGTTTTACGTTATGTACATTTCGATGCAGATGAAATTTTGCAGTCTTATCAATCACAATTACAAAATGCAGCTATAACCGATACTGAACGTCAAACATTTTTTGAAGAATTGGCTTCAGGTTTAGGTGGTTATACTTATTTGGAAGAATAAATAGTTCTCATGAAAAAAAAATTTCGTATTGCAACACGTCAAAGTCCTTTAGCGCTAGCGCAAGCAGAATTCGTACAACAGCAATTACAGCAGCAATTTCCACATTATGATTTTGTTTTAATTGGAATGACGACATCAGGTGATCGTTTTTTAGATAAAAATTTATTTGAAGTCGGCGGTAAAGGTTTGTTTGTTAAAGAATTAGAGCAAGCGTTACTCGCACAAGAAGCTGATATGGCTGTGCATTCAATGAAAGATGTGCCAATGTCTTTCCCAGATGGTTTAGGAATTGCAGCTATTTTAGAACGTGAAAATCCATTCGACACGTTCATTTCACGAAACAAATTATCAATCGAAGAATTACCTGCAGGCGCATGTATTGGAACAGCTAGTTTGCGTAGACAATGTCAATTACGTGCGATTCGATCTGATCTAGTCATCAAAGATTTACGCGGTAACGTCAATACGCGTTTAGAAAAATTACATCAACATCAATTTGATGCCATTGTATTAGCGGTTGCTGGTTTAAAACGATTACACCTAGACGATCAAATTCAACATATTTTATCGCCAGATATTTGTTTACCTGCAGTAGGACAGGGTGCTTTAGGTATTGAATGTCGATTAGATGATGATGAAACCAAACAAATTATTGCAACTTTAAATGATGTTACAACTGAGCAATGCGTGTTAGCAGAACGTCGAGTCAATCAAGTATTAGATGGTGGATGCCATGTGCCAATTGCAGCTTTGGCTGAAATTAAACAAAACACTTTATTTTTACGTGCCAGAGTCGGTACGGAAGATGGAAAAACAATTTTAGAAGTTTCAAAACAAGGAAAAAAAGAGCAATTTGAAATGATTGGGCTAGAAGTTGCTAAAGAATTAATTGACAAGGGAGCAAAAGAAATTTTGGGAATACTGTAGTGAACAATATCACACTGATTGTTTTGTCATCCCCGCGCAGGCGGGGATCCATTTTTAAAATGGCAGCGGAGTGTTGTTTTGAATGGATTCCTGCCTTCGCGGGAATAACAGTGAATATAAGAAAAATCACGATATAGCAAAAGTAAAAGGATTTACGATGCAAACATTAAAAAATTTAAAAGTATTGGTCACCCGTCCCAAGCAGCAAACAGAATTATTATGTCAGCGTATTCGTGAGCGAGGCGGTATTGCAATTGCTTTTCCAACTATTGAAATTGTTGAAGTAGAGCAAGTAGATGATTTGAAAGCAAAATTAAAAGCTTATTTGAATTGTGATATTGCTGTTTTCACCAGCGCAAATGCTGTTGATATGTTATTTCAATATATAAAAACATCTTCATTTTCTTTTCCTAAAAATATTCAATGTGCTGCAGTAGGTGAATCTACTGCAAGAAGATTGCATGAACATAACATCAATTCGGTATTTCCTTCTGAAACATTTAATAGTGAAGCGTTGTTAGAAATTCCTTTGTTAAAAGATGTATTACATAAAAAAGTAACTCTTTTTAGAGGTGAAGGTGGGCGTGTACTATTAGCACAAGAACTTAAAAAACGTGGCGCAAATCTAACAGAAGTTATTGTTTATAAACGTGAGCAACCAAACATCAATATTTTAGAATGGATTCCAACATTAAAAGAAATTGATGCTATTGTTGTGACCAGTAATGAAGGCCTTCATAATTTTATCGATATGACTGATGCGCTGGATAACGAATGGATTAAAGATAAGCAATTAGTGGTAATTAGCCCTAGAATAAAAATGATTGCAGAACAAATGGGCTTTACTAAACAACCTTTATTAGCATCAGAAGCAAGTGATCAAGCTATTATTAAGAGTTTGGAATCATGGCATCAAAGTAGGAAGCAGGCATAATGGAACAGCTACCATCCAATCAACAAATCGCACATCATAAAAAAAAGACCGCGATTTTCACTGGCGTCTTATTTTTAACTCTTCTTTTGTTAGTGGTGTTTGCTAGTGTTTGGAATCCATTCT
>CAZYCO010000029.1:15465-15701 GCA_964645885.1 uncultured Gammaproteobacteria bacterium | reverse complement strand
AAAACTTATCGAGCAGCAAGCGCAATTACAAACACTATTAAAACAGCATCAGCAAATGCAATACGCGCTAACACAACAGCAACAACTACAACAAACGGTGGCGCAACAAGTTTCGTTGCTCATGAATAATAATCAGCAAAATCAAACAGAAGTGTTTTTGCAAGAAATCTCATTTCTATTACATTTAGCAGCAATGGAATTAAATGTATATCATGCTAATGCGCGTACATTAAAAA
>CAZYCO010000029.1:15207-15448 GCA_964645885.1 uncultured Gammaproteobacteria bacterium | reverse complement strand
AGTTGAACATCAAGACAAACGCTTTCAAGCTCTGCAAGAAGCAGTTCAATCTGATATCAACCTGTTACAGCAGCAGTTACAAATGGAAAATGCAACATTAAAAAATATTCAGCAATTAAATCAATTATTACAAAATTTAACAGTCGAGTTACCAAAACAATCATCAGAAACAGTAATAGAAGAAACGAAATCTAGAGAAACCTCAACAACTCCTGCAAACTGGCGGCAAAAAATTCACGCT
>CAZYCO010000029.1:13283-15177 GCA_964645885.1 uncultured Gammaproteobacteria bacterium | reverse complement strand
TTGAGAAGTTAATATCGATTCGCCGTTTTGATGACGCACATCCTAGAATGCTAGATCAAAGTTCAAAAATGTTATTAAAACAACAATTATTATCTTTATCTTCATTATTAACATGGGCTGTGGCTCATCAACAAAACGATATGTATCAACATGCGTTACAGCAAATTAAATCAACTACCGCACAATATTTTGCGTTTGATCACAACAATATGAAATTAATTGAAGAACAAGTTGCTAAGTTGCAACAAACAAATGTGGCTGAAACATCTACTACAATAGATAAGACGATGAATGCACTTGTAGAACTTGAAGATCAATTGAGGAAATCGTAATGCGGTTTATTGTTAGTATTGCATTTGTACTCATTATTGCTGTCACTGCTGGATTATTTGTTTATCAAGATCCAGGTTATGTCTTTATTTCCTATAAAACATGGGGCATTGAAATGCCTTTATGGCTAGCAGTGGTATTAGGGTTTTTCACATTTGTTATTTTATTTATTTTGATCAAACTTTTAAATTTACTGCTAAGTATTCCAACTCGTATGTCACATTGGCGAACTAAAAAAGATTGGTACCATGCTAAAACAAATAGTAATTTGAGCTTGCTTGCTATTTGCAATGAAGATTGGCACCTTGTACAAAAATACGCAAATAAAGCAATTAAATCCCATGATCAATTTTTAATGAATTATGTTTTAGCTTGTTTTGGCGCTTTTCAACGAAAGGATGAAGAGCAACTATCACAATTTCTACACTTGGCTCAAAAAAATATCCCAGATGCGCGTGTCTTTGTTTCTTTAATGCGTGCATTTATTCAATGGCGAGAAGGACATATAGAAATTGCTAAAAATATTTTATTAGAAACTTATAGTCATTTTTCTTCTAAAAAATTAGTAGTTAGGTGGTTGTATCAAGTTTCATTAATATTAAATGACTGGCATACGTTGGAAAAAATATTACCAACCATTGAAGATATGCATGTGTTGGATAAAGAAAACTTACGTGTATTGCAAACTGGTGTTTATGTGCATCGACTTGAAAATTTAATAGAACAGCCGCAAAGTAATTTAGATGAATTTTGGAAAACTGTTCCGCGTGCTTTGAAAAAAGAAAATAGATTAGTCATTCGATATATCCAAGCGCTTAACCAACATCAGCAGCATGAGCTTGCATGGGAATTATTAGCGCACCAGTTAAAATCAAATTGGAATAGCGACGTGATTGCATTAATTAGTCAAATCAATTTAAGTGATAGTTCTTATCAATTAACAATTGCAGAAAAATGGCTGCGTACCCATGAAAATGATGCTTTGTTGCTGTATCAACTTGGAAAATTATGTATGCGCTTAAATTTATGGGGAAAAGCACGTGATTATTTTGAAAAAGCGATTAAGATAAACCCATCTATCGAAAGTTATTTGGCTTTAGCACAATTACACGAATCTTTGCACGAGACAGAAAAAGCTTTAACTTGTTATCGTCTTGCGCTTGAAATCTAAAAATCTAAGGAGAAAATTTAAATGAGTAAATTAGTCGCATCAGTTTCTGAAGATAACTTTAACGATGAAGTTATTAATAGCGAAACTCCTGTTCTTGTAGACTTTTGGGCAGAGTGGTGTGGGCCATGTCGTGCTATTGCTCCAATCATTGAAGAAATTGCACCAAATTATCTTGGCAAATTAAAAATCGTAAAATGTAATGTTGATGAAAACCAAAATATCGCAACACAATATGATGTACGTGGTATTCCGACATTATTGTTATTTAAAAATGGAACTATCGGTGCGAAAAAAGTAGGCGCATTAACGAAATCACAATTAACAGCATTTCTTGATAGCCATCTTTAAAGCGAAAAATAATACGACTTAGATGTGGACGGAAAAAAAATTCCA
>CAZYCO010000029.1:9394-13273 GCA_964645885.1 uncultured Gammaproteobacteria bacterium | reverse complement strand
GGCCAAGTTTTTCATCATTCAACGCAAAAATAGGAAATTTTCATTTTAAAAATTAATAAGATAAAAATTTCCGATATAAGAATAATTAAAAAAAACTTAACACTGCTAACTAATCTCGTTTTAACAAATTTCCAAATGGCTCAATCCTTTTTATTTCAACCAACCAACTAAGCTGACTTAAAACTATGAACTTAAGTGAATTAAAGCAAAAATCTGCTGCTGAACTAATGGCAATCGCAGATGGCATGGGTCTTGAAAACATGGCGCGTTCGCGCAAGCAAGATCTAGTTTTCGCAATCCTCAAAGCTCGCGCTGAAAAGGATGAAATTATCTCCGGTGATGGTGTACTCGAAATCTTACAAGATGGTTTCGGTTTCTTGCGATCAGCGGAAGGTTCTTATTTAGCAGGACCTGACGATATTTATGTCTCTCCAAGTCAAATTCGACGATTTAATCTACGTACAGGCGATACTATTTCCGGTCAAATCAGACCACCAAAAGCAGGCGAACGTTATTTTGCTTTGTTGAAAGTTGATCAAACTAATTTTGATTCGCCAGAAAATGCTAGAAATAAAGTACTTTTTGAGAATCTTACTCCACTGTTTGCAACTGATCGTTTGATTATGGAGTTAGGTAACGGTAGTACTGAAGATATTACTGCTCGTACTATTGATTTATTAGCGCCATTTGGAAAAGGCCAGCGTGGTTTGATCGTATCACCACCTAAAGCTGGTAAAACAATGATGTTGCAAAACATCGCGCAATCAATTGCACATAATCATCCAGAATGTTTTTTGATTGTGTTATTGATTGATGAACGTCCAGAAGAAGTAACTGAAATGAAACGTTTAGTTCGTGGTGAAGTAATTGCAAGTACATTTGATGAGCCTGCAACACGTCACGTTCAAGTTGCTGAAATGGTAATCGAAAAAGCAAAACGTTTAGTAGAACATAAAAAAGATGTTGTTATTTTATTAGATTCGATCACGCGTTTGGCGCGTGCATACAACACTGTAATTCCTGCATCAGGAAAGGTATTGACTGGTGGTGTTGATGCTAACGCATTACAACGTCCAAAACGTTTCTTTGGTGCAGCACGTAATATTGAAGAAGGCGGTAGCTTAACAATTATTGCAACAGCATTAGTTGAAACTGGTTCAAAGATGGATGAAGTAATTTACGAAGAGTTCAAAGGAACGGGTAATATGGAACTTCATCTCGATCGTGCAATTGCTGAAAAACGTATTTACCCAGCAATTAATATCAATCGTTCTGGTACACGTCGTGAAGAATTACTCATGAAACCAGATGATCTACAAAAAATGTGGATCTTACGCAAAATTCTCAATCAAATGGATAGTATGGCTGCAAGCGAATTCTTAATTGAACGTTTAAGAAGTACTAAAACCAATGATGAATTTTTCCAAGCAATGAAAAGACAAGAGTAGGAACTGGATCCCGCGGTCAAGTCGCGGGATGACAAACCTTATGCAATACACTGATCTTCGAGATTTTCTAAAGATACTTGAACAAAAAAACGAACTTCATCGTATTACTATTCCTGTTAATCCAAATTTAGAGATGACAGAAATTTCTGATCGCACATTAAGACGAAACGGCCCTGCATTAATTTTTGAACATCCTACAAATTTTAAAATCCCTGTTCTTACTAATTTATTCGGTACGACCAAACGCGTTGCAATGGCGATGGGTGGCGAAGATATTCAATCGTTGCGAGAAATCGGTGAATTATTAGCATTTTTAAAAGAACCAGAGCCACCAAAAGGTTTGAAAGATGCATGGCAAAAATTGCCGATTTTTAAACAAATTTTAAATATGTCGCCTAAACAAATTTCTAAAGCATTATGTCAGGAACATGAGCTACGTGGCGATGACATTAATTTATATGATTTTCCTATTCAAACCTGTTGGCCAGGTGATGCAGCGCCATTAATTACTTGGGGATTAGTAACAACAAAAGGCCCAAACAAAGATCGTTTTAATATGGGAATTTATAGGCAACAAGTGATTGCTAAAAATAAAGTAATTATGCGTTGGTTGAAACATCGTGGTGGCGCATTAGATTTTCAAGAATGGCAAAATGTTCATCCTGGTAAACGTTTTCCAATTGCAGTGACACTAGGCGCTGATCCAGCAACTATTTTGGCAGCAGTGACGCCAATTCCAGATACTTTATCTGAATATGCTTTTGCTGGTTTATTGCGTGGACAAAAAACAGAATTAGTAAAATGTAAAACCAATGATTTACTTGTTCCTGCAAATGCTGAAATTATTTTAGAAGGTTATATCGAACCAAATGAAACAGCAGTTGAAGGCCCGTTTGGTGATCACACCGGTTATTACAATGAGCAAGAAACGTTTCCTGTGTTTACGATTGAATGTATTACCATGCGTGATCAACCTATTTATCACAGCACCTATACAGGCAGACCACCTGATGAGCCAGCAATATTAGGTGTAGCTTTAAATGAAGTATTTGTGCCATTACTTCGAAAACAATTTCCAGAGATCCAAGATTTTTATTTGCCACCTGAAGGTTGTTCTTATCGTCTCGCAGTAGTCACAATTAAAAAAGCTTATCCAGGACATGCGAAACGGATCATGTTAGGTGTATGGTCGTTTTTAAGACAATTTATGTATACCAAATTTATTATTGTTACCGATGACGATATTGATGCTAGAAATTGGCAAGATGTTATTTGGGCAATTACAACTCGAATGGATCCGGTGCGAGATTGCGTCATGATTGAAAATGCGCCGATTGATTATCTTGACTTCGCATCGCCAGTCGCTAATCTAGGTTCGAAATTAGGCCTTGATGCAACAAACAAATGGCCATCAGAAACAACAAGAGAATGGGGTCGTCCCATTGTCATGGATGCAAAAATAAAACAACGTATTGATTCAATCTGGGATGCTTTAGGTTTAGAAACACTTCTAAAATAATCATAAAAGGTAACTGTGAATGAAACATGAAATTAAACAATTTCTTGAAAATGCTTTATCACAGTTGAACCTAAATTTATCTGTTCCAGTTCAAGTTGAAAAAACACGCGATGAAAAACACGGCGACTTTGCAACTAATATCGCCATGATTCTTGCCAAACCGCTAAAACAAAATCCGCGACAAATTGCAGAAAATATTATTAAACATTTACCTGCTTCACCTTATATTGAAAAAGTAGAAATTGCAGGCGCAGGTTTTATCAATTTTTATTTACGTGTCGATGCATTTCAAAAAGTAGTTTCTGAAATTTTTCAAAAACGTTTTGATTATGGCCGTAGTAATTTGGGTGCCAATAAAAAGGTAATGATTGAATTTGTATCTGCTAATCCAACAGGCCCTTTGCATGTTGGGCACGGCAGAGGTGCTGCATTTGGTGCAGCATTAGCGAATTTGTTGGAAAAAACCGGGTTTAATGTCCATCGTGAATATTATGTAAATGACGCTGGTCGGCAAATGGATATATTAGGCACCAGCATTTGGTTACGTTATTTAGAATGTTGTGCTCAACAATTTACTTTTCCTAAAAACGCTTATCGCGGCGATTATGTAAAAGATATCGCTATAGCATTACATAAAAATCATGGTGAACAATTTTTAATTGATAAAAAAATTGTATTTGATCAATTGCCATTGGATGAGCAAGAAGATGGCACTGGCGATAAAGAAGCTTATATCGATGCTTTAATTGCGCGTGCAAAACAATTGTTAGGTGAAGAACAATATCAAATTATTTTTCAATATGGTCTGAAGGTTATTCTTGATGATATTCGTGATGATTTAGAACAATTTGGAGTGACTTTCGATCAATGGTTTTTAGAAAGTTCGTTGAAAAAAAGCGGCGAAATTCATCA
>CAZYCO010000029.1:8137-9369 GCA_964645885.1 uncultured Gammaproteobacteria bacterium | reverse complement strand
ATTTTAGAAAAATGCGGTCATGTATATGTAAAAGATGGCGCTAAATGGTTTAAGGCAACTGCGTTTGGCGACGAAAAAGATCGGGTATTGATTCGCGAAAATGGGATTCCAACTTATTTCGCATTTGATATTGCATATCATCTTCACAAATACGAACGTGGTTTTGATGAGATTATAAATATATTAGGTGCTGATCATCATGGATATTTTATGCGAGTAAAAGCATCCATGGCTGCACTTAATATGGATCCTGAAAAGATAAAAGTATTTTTAGTGCAATTTGCAATTTTGTATCGTGGCTCTGAACGGGTACAAATGTCGACGCGCAGCGGTTCTTTTGTAACTTTACGAGAGCTACGTGAAGAAGTAGGCGATGATGCAGCACGATTTTTTTATGTGTTGCGCAAACCAGAACAACATATGGATTTCGATTTAGAACTTGCGAAGTCACATTCAACCGATAATCCAGTTTATTATATTCAATATGCCCATGCTCGAATTTGTAGCGTTTTAAAACAAGCAGCGCAAAAACAAATAGAGTTAGATGAGAAACAATTAGTGCAGGATGTTTCATTATTAACAAATGAACATGAAAAAAATGTATTGAAACGACTCTCTGAATATCCAGATGCATTAGAAGTTGCAGCAGAAAATTATGAACCGCATCAAATCGCATATTTTTTAAAAGAATTAGCGAATGATTTTCATGCCTATTATAACGCTCACCATTTTTTGACCGATAATCTACAATTAACAAAGGCGAGGTTGGCATTGTGTCTTGCGACACAAAATGTCTTACAGCAGGGATTAGCAATGCTTGGTGTTAGTGCACCAACTGAAATGTGAGTGAAAATTATGGCTAAAGATTACGCACATGATCGCTATCCAAGAAGTCGTTCAAAAGCAAAAAGTGACAAACGTTTTAGCGCTTCTTTCACCATGTTCTTTATTGGCATTTTGTTTGGATTATTAGTCGCAGGATTTTTATACTTCCGCTCAACGCGCGATACTGAAACTCGAAAATTTTTATCAGAACGTCCTGATTCACCGCAAACTGTGAAGCATCCAATTAAATTAAAAGGTGTACCAGATGCAGCGCATCAGCCATCAAAACCAGTTCAAAAAGATACTAAAACACCACCTAAATTTGATTTCTATACTGTCTTACCAAATAACACTACAAAAGTTGATACAGAAGATGACGCTGTAAATAAAGTTGAATTGAAACAACC
>CAZYCO010000029.1:7869-8127 GCA_964645885.1 uncultured Gammaproteobacteria bacterium | reverse complement strand
TGACCTTGAAATCTCAAGGTATTTCTCAAACATTAGCGCCACCACGTTCGGAAGCGAAAGCAAAAACTAAAACAATCAGTGATGCTGACGTTGATGGTGAAGAAAAAACAGAAACTAAAAAATCGAGCAAAGCGCCAGTAGCAACTAATAAACCAGCAGCGACAAAATCACCTACAGTCGCAGCAAAAACCAATGATTCAAAATTACCCAAAAAGTATTACTTACACATTGCATCATTTAACGATTCCGAAGAAGCAG
>CAZYCO010000029.1:5376-7761 GCA_964645885.1 uncultured Gammaproteobacteria bacterium | reverse complement strand
AGAATTATTTAAAGCGCAACAAATTCAAGAACAATTAAAACAAAGTCAAATTAAGAGTGTGTTGCTGCAATCAAAAGATTAAAAATTTATTTACTTCGTTCAATTACAACACCAACACCTTTAGCTTGTTTAATTGCATGTAATTTATTAATGCGAAGTTGTAACCAATCAATTTCAAAATCTTGAAGTAGAGTAGATGCAATTTTCTCAGCTAGCGTTTCAACTAAATTAAAGGATTGCGCTGTAGTGATTTGTTTAATAGTTGAAACAACTTGATCGTAATTAATGGTATGTGAGATGTCGTCGCTTGCTGCCGCTTTGCGATTATCGATAGCAAATTCCAAATCAATAATAAGTGTTTGTTTAATTACCTTTTCCCACTCGAAAATACCAATGGTGGTTTTAATTTGTAATTCGCGAATAAAGATTTTGTCCATGATATTTACCCCTCACCCGACGCTAATGCATTGACCCCGCATCAAGTGCGGGGCAAGCTCTCTCCCGCGAGGGGAGAGGTAAATGAGGATTACTTCTCCATACTTGGTGAGTATTTGCCAAGTACTGCAGCAGTATTCAATTTTGCACGTTTGTAGAATTCTTGTTGTGCAAGATTGACGTTTTCTGGATTACCTTTCCATGCAGCTAAACAAGTTTCTTGTAATGCACGACCATATGAATAACTTAAATGCCAAGGACGTGGCATAGAAACAGTATTAATTGCATTTAAATTTTCAGTTGCTTGAACAGCAGATTGACCACCAGATAAGAAATTAATGGTTGGAACAGCTGCTGGTACAGTACGACGTAAAATTCTTACTGTATGTTCACCTACTTCTTCAGGCGCATTCTTTTTAGCATCTTGTCCTGCAAGCACCATATTTGGTTTTAAGATAATAAGTTCTAAATCAACATGATGACGATGTAATGCATTAAATACACGAGCAAGAATAGTTTCTGTAACTTCTGCGCAACGTTCAATTGAATGCGCACCATCCATTAATAATTCTGGTTCAACAATTGGAACAATACCTTGGCTTTGGCAGATAGAAGCGTAAAGTGCCATCAATTCTGCATTGGTTTCGATACCATGAGTAGTTGGTGTTTTGTCGCTAATAGAAAATACTTCGCGCCATTTTGCAAAACGTGCGCCTGCTTGTTTGTATTGCACTAAACGTTCAGCAAGACCATCTAATCCTTGCGTAATTTTTTCTTCTGGGCTGCTTGGTAATGCAATTAAACCTTTATCAACTTTAATACCTGGGACAATACCTTGTTTTGATAAAACTTCTGGAAGTGGCGTATTGTCATAGCTTTTTTGAAATAAAGTTTCTTCGTAAAAAATAACACCAGAAATGAATTCACTGATATTTGGAGTAGTGAATAAAAGTGTACGATATGCTCGGCGGTTTTCTTCAGTACATTCAATGTTATGCGCTTGAAAGCGTTTTTGAATTGTGCCAGTACTTTCGTCCGCAGCTAAAATACCTTTGCCTTGTTGAGCAATTGCAGTAATCGTATTTTGTAGTTCAGTTTTGATCGACATATTCTCTCCTCATTTACTTAACGTGTGTTTTATCTACTAGGTGATGATACATATTTCTCACGACGAACTTGGTTTGTTTCAAAACCTAATTCTTTTAATTGTAAGAATGCCTCATCAATCATTTTTGGATTTCCACATAAATAAAAAATATCTTGTTGTGGATTTAAATTTAATTTTTCAAAAGCAGTTTGCACATAACCATGATATTCATAATGTTCCGGTTGCTCAGGAAATTGTCTGCTGTAGTGTGCATGAAATTCAAATTGTTTATTTTTTTCAGCCAAATTTAAAAAATCTTTACCGTACAGTAATTCGTCGCGGGTTTGCACGCCTAATAACACAACTACTTGTTGAATCTGTTTAGCAGCTAAACGTTTTTCTAATTCAGGTAACATTGCGCGGTAAGGTGTTACACCTGTGCCAGTTGCAACTAAAACATAACGATGAATTTGTTCATCGCGTAAAGTAAGTTTTCCAAATGGGCCACTCGCTTCAACAACATCGCCAGGTTTTAAATGAAATAAATATTCAGTACCTGGGCCACCAGGGAAGTAAGATGCCGCAATTTCTATTAAATTATTTTCAT
Organism: uncultured Gammaproteobacteria bacterium; assembly: GCA_964645885.1. GTDB lineage: Bacteria > Pseudomonadota > Gammaproteobacteria > CAZYCO01 > CAZYCO01 > CAZYCO01. The sequence goes on along the minus strand of CAZYCO010000029.1, from coordinate 5,632 downwards.
TTGGAATGGTCGCAATACTGTAACTACGTTTATAGCTTTTATCTTGATAATTAAAATGGATAGTAATGAATTGTCCTGGAATAAATGAAAAAGCTTCATCGTTTTTCAAACGAAATCCAAGATGCAATACGTTTGGTGTAATTTTTTTACTTTCAACTACAACCATTTCAAATGTTTGATTACTCATATGTTTTTCTCAATCGTTTTTTATTTTAAAACCTGAATTGCAATCACGAAGACAGCAAAAATAATTGAT
>CAZYCO010000029.1:0-5357 GCA_964645885.1 uncultured Gammaproteobacteria bacterium | reverse complement strand
AAGAAACATTTTTCCTCCTTTTACCTGATATGGACGTTCTCTTTCAATTTTGCAGTTATAACGTTCACGCCAAGCCATTAATGCTGGAAGAAAAATTAATAATACAGCAACAAAAATCCCAGCGTATTCTAGTGCAGTTATAAAACCAGCTGGATAAGCAACTGCAAAAAATAATGGTGGTAAGAAGGTAAGAAGCAAAACGCTAATACGTCCTGATAAACGTTGTTTATGAATATGCAAACCATCACTTAAAAAATCGAATAAACTTAATGCTACTCCTATGAAGGAAGTTGCAATTGCAAATGCAGCAAAAAATCTAAAACCAACGCCAATCCAATATAGATTAAGGCGTTCCATTAAAGTATGTGATAAGCCAACTTCAGGATGACCAGAAGATAGAATTTCATGTAAACCCTGTACACCATCGATTGGAATAACGCCTAGAATTAATAATTCCCAAACTAAATAAATGATCAATGGAATGCTGCTGCCAATTAGAATTGCTAGTCTTAAATAGCGCACATTGCTTTTCAAATAAGTACGAATACTTGGAATAATGATTTGAAAACCAAATGTAGTCAGTAGCAATGGTAAAGTGTTCCAAATGGAACGTGTTTCATGAAAGTTTAGCGCAGCAGAATCAATATGTGGGATTAAGCCAATTACCATAATGAAAAAAGTAATAATTAAACCAGCCATTAAGACTCGATTTAATAAATCTACAGTTTGGATACCAAAATAAATTAACAATGCGCTTAAAAATGCTAACAAAATTGCGCTACTCGTTAGTGAATAATTCACACCAAACACTGATTTTTGCACATCGATTAATAGCGAACTTAAGCCTGTTAAATAAGCTGCAAGTAGGGCGTAAAGTAATAGTAAATAAGTCACCCAAGCTAAAATTTCACCCGTTCTTCCTAAGGTTAATTTAGCCATTGAAATTAAATTGGTATCGGTAGGTAAACAAAGATTTACTTCAAGCATTAAGAGCGCAGAAAGCGTCATAAAGAACCAACAAATTAATAACATAGCTGCTGCAGGAATAAATCCATATACACCTGTAGTAACTGGGAGCGCTAACATACCTGCTCCAATTGCAGTTCCTGCAATTAGAAAGATTGCTCCTAAAAACTTATTCTGTAGATTCATTCTTTCGTTCCTTTAAAACGCCAAAAGATTATAAGTTGTAAAAATCTAAAATAATTTTCCAAGCTTGTTCTGCAGTTTCAACATATTGGAATAATTTTAAGTCATCAGCGTGGATGGTTCCTTCATCAACCATCGCTTCGAAATTAATTATTTTTCGCCAGTAGTCTTCGCAGAATAATAAAATAGGTATGCGCTGCATTTTGTTGGTTTGCATTAATGTAAGCGCGTCGAATAATTCATCAAATGTGCCATAACCACCAGGGAACGCGATCATGGCGTGAGCGCGAATAAAGAAGTGCATTTTTCGAATTGCGAAATAATGGAATTGAAATGTTAATTCAGGAGAAACAAACCGATTTGGATATTGTTCATTCGGTAACACGATGTTTAAGGCAATGCTTCTTGAACCTGCAAGATGAGCGCCACGGTTTGCTGCTTCCATAAATGACGGGCCGCCACCAGTAGCAACTACAAAATCAATCCCTGGTTTAGTGCCGTAAGCTTTGGAAATTATATAAGCTAATTTTTCAGCTTCAGTTATATATGATGAATTACGCGCAACGCGTTTTGCGTTTGCTACTCGTTTTTTAAGTGCTGGATCTTTAGGGTTTTTTTCTAGAGCTTTTTCTGCAAGTTTTAATCTTTTTTGCGCGACTTTAGGTTCAGGTAAACGAGCGCTACCAAAGAATACGATTGTGGAATGGATATTATGATCGTGCAGTGTTAATTCAGGCTTTAATAATTCTAATTGCAGTCGAACTGGGCGCAATTCTTCTCTTAATAAAAAATCGGTGTCGACAAAAGCAAGTTTATGAGTAGTGGATAATTCACGTCTTTCAGGAGGTACATTTTTTAATCGGTTGACTTCTTCCTTCGTTGAAATCAACGGTTTGCTATTTGGTTTTCGCTGCATATGCTTTTTGTGAACCTGCTTCGTGCATCTCAAAAATGCGCAGTGTACCTGAGTTATACGCGTAGTCTATATAAGTAAAACTAACTGTTTAAGGGGAGGATTTATTTTTTCTCTTCGGGATCTGAAGGCTCTTCTTCTTTACAAATTGTTAAGTTATTCATACGCGCAAATTCTAAAATTGATTCGTAAAGCTCTGGATTGGTTTCTTTTAAAACTGGATCAAGAACCACGCATTTATAGCCTTCAGTATTGACCTTTGGTTGTAGTAAAGGAGAGTAGTGGATTCGGTTTTTAAGGAAAGTAGCTAAGCTTCCGCTCATGCGTTCAGCCCAATCACTAGGCCGGAACTGTTTCCCTTCCTGAGTTTTGCCTTCAATAATAATTTTTTGTGAAGATTTTTTTGTCATAAATATAGAAGTCGTTAATAAAAAGCTGCTTTCGTTGACTAGTATAGCAATTCATTCCTATCATTTCGCCGCCTAAAAAGCACTTTATAGAAGGTTTATCGACGTGAGCGAAACCCCATCACAAAAATTTGGTATTTATCTGCTACCTAATCTGTTCACAACGGCAGGATTATTCGCGGCATTTTATGCCATTGTTATGGCGATGAAAGGTAATTATGAGAATGCAGCTATTGCAATTTTTATTGCCATGATAGCGGATGCTTTAGATGGCCGAGTTGCCCGTTTAACCAATACTGAGAGCGCTTTTGGGGCGCAATACGACTCTTTATCTGACATGGTGGCATTTGCGGTCGCGCCAGCTTTATTCGCCTATATATGGTCTTTATCGTACCTTGGTAAGCTTGGTTGGTTAGCCGCTTTTATCTATACAGCAAGCGGCGCACTCCGTTTAGCGCGATTCAATACCCAAGTTGGCAAAGCAGATAAACGTTATTTTTATGGTTTAGCATCTCCTTCAGCCGCAGGTATTGTCAGCAGCTTCATTTGGCTAGGTAGTCAATCAGAATTAAGCGGGCAACAGCTTCGATATATCGTTGCGTTGTTAACGATAGGTATGGGGATTTTAATGGTAAGCAGTATTCGTTATTACAGCTTTAAAACCATTGATTTCAAAGGCAAAGTTCCATTTATTGCTGGTCTTATCATCGTTCTAATTTTCGTTAGTATCTCAATTGATCCCCCATTGGTTTTATTTTTTGCTCTTTTGATTTATGCAATGTCTGGGCCAATTGGTGTAATTTTTAGATTTATAAGAAGAAAAAAATTAGGTCGAGACGATGATATTGAAGAAGAGATTGATGAATAATTTATTCATCTTCACCAAAATAATCTTCTATTAATTGAATAAGCGCTCTCATCATTTCGTTTTCATCTTTGCCGTTGGTAATTAAAGTGATTTCAGCATTCTTTCCTGCGGCAAGTAACATCATTTCCATAATATTTTTACCGTCAGCTTTTTTCTTATCTTTGGTAACTTGAACGCTACTATTAAATAAATTCGCGCATGCAACGAATTTCGCTGCAGCGCGAGCATGAATTCCAAGTTTATTTAATACTTTAACGTTTCTCTTCATCATTTAACGATTATTGTTCAGGATGATGATCTTTAAGCATTTCTTTATGCTTGATTAATAATCTATCTAACTTATCAACTAATAAATCTATAGCGCTGTATATATCCTCTACTGCTGTTGAACGCGCATGTAAATCTTTTCTTGCAACGTGAATAGTTGCTTCAGCGATATGATCATTACGTTCTTTATCTAAAGTCACGATAATTCGAATGATATGATCGAAATGTCTTGAGAGCCGATTAAATTTCTCCGTTGTGTATTGTCTTAATGCAGGGGTAATTTCGAAACTATGTTTATTAAATTCGATTATCATGATCCGTCTCCTGATTAAATGAGTAAAACAGTTTAAATAGACTTTCTATCATGTGCAGAAGGAATATTTAAGCTTTCTCGATATTTTGCAACAGTCCGTCTTGCGACTTGTACACCTTCTCTTTTTAAGATGTCACTAATTTTTTGATCGCTATAAGGTCGTTTTGGATTTTCCTCTTGAACGATTTTTTTAATTCTTGCGCGCACGGCAGTCGAAGAAAAATCGTCGCCAGTTGCAGAAGCTAAGTGACTGGAGAAGAAATATTTTAATGGAAACACGCCACAAGGGGTGGCGATAAATTTATTCATGGTAATACGAGAAATAGTTGATTCATGTAAACCAAGCGCTTCAGCAATTGATTGTAATTTTAACGGTTTCATGAATTGTTCACCCATATCAAAAAAATCTTTTTGATAACGAGCAATAAAATTTGCAACTTGTAATAAAGTTTCATTACGACTTTCTAAACTTTTTAAAAACCATTTTGCTTCTTGTAATTGTTGTTTTAAATAACGTACTTCGGAATTAGGTTTGCGTTGATGTGCGATTAAGTCAGCATATTGTTGATTAATGCACAAATTAGGTAATGCGTTTTCGTTAATATGAATTTCCCAGTTGTTTTGATTTTTTTTCAAAATAACGTCAGGGATAACACTTATAGCAGCGTATTTTTCGCTAAGTGAGTTACCAGGATAAAAATTTAATTTGCGTAATAACTCTAAAGTTTCATGTAACACATCAGCTGAGAAATGACATTTTAACTGGATTTGCCGATAGTGATGCTGCGTTAACAAATGAAAACAATTTTCAATAACATTCATTGCTTCTTTTAATCGATGTGTATCAGACGGTAATTGTTTTAATTGCAGCAATAAACATTCTTCTACATCACGTGCACCAACACCTGCTGGTTCAAATTGTTGAATGTAAGTTAAAACAATTTCTATTTCTTCTGTTGAAATATCTGGGAACCAAGATTTTAAAGTGTCTTCAATTTGGTTGATGTCGCTGGTTAAAAAGCCACGCTCATCAATTGCATCAATAATAGTAAAAGCAATAATCCGTTCTCTATCAGATAATGGAGTAGTCTGTAATTGCCAAATTAAATGAGAGTGAAGTGGCGACTCTAAGCCAAAATAAAATTCTGGTGTGATTGGATCAAAATAGTCTGCAGTTGATTGAATAGTAAGTGGTTGTTCAATACCGTCAAAATGTAAGTTTTCATCAAATGATTTCTTTTCATATAGATTATCTGTTGTTCTAAATTCTTTGTTTGCATCAGATGCAGATAATTCGATTTGTGAGTCTTCAGAAAATTCTTCAGCCTCAAGCATAATGTTATTTTTTAGAAATGCTTGAATCTCATGATCAAGTTCTTCTTGAGACAGTTGTAATAAACGAATCGCTTGTTGTAATTGCGGAGTAAGAGCAATTGAAGA
>CAZYCO010000028.1:14582-22106 GCA_964645885.1 uncultured Gammaproteobacteria bacterium | reverse complement strand
CAATTAAAAATGAAATATCTCGTTTAATAGAAGGGAATTTTGAAATTTCTTTAAATTTCGCAACCGCTTGAGTTAAAAACACGGATAATTTTATTTCGAATAAAAAGAGATCTTGTTCAATATCGAATTGCTTTTTAATTTTTGGATGCAATTTTCCAATCCATCCTACCTGTTCGTCATTTAAAATAATTGCCGCTGATTGCCCTGGGTGTAGTGCTGGATGTTCTGCAACATCGAACTTTAATAAATTTTTCTTTTTGACCACTGAGAATAAACTTTCGACATCATTTTTAAGATCAAAAAAATCAACACCAGCGATATTTTTATTCATACCCCATTGTTCTTCAAACAATGAGCCAGAAATTAGACCAGCAATCATTGCTTCTTGTTGCAAAGTTTGTTGCTTTATAAAACGCAATCCTGTCTCAAAAATACGAATACGAGATTGCTGCCTACTTTGATTATAAAGATAAGTTGTAATTAAACCTGGCCAAAGCGAGGTACGCATAACAGCAAGTTCAGATGAAATTGGATTAGCCAAAGCCATTGCTTCATCATTCGGAGTAATTTCAGTTTGTAAAATCGGATTTACAAAACTGTAAGTGATCACTTCAGAAAAACCACGTGAGATTAAATTTTGCGCTAATTTTTGAATAGTAGAATGACCTGAATCTATTTCAGGAATAGCTAACGTCATATTTGGTTTTAACATTGGTAATTGATCATAACCATAGACGCGCATAATTTCTTCAATTAAATCTTCTTCAATTTGAATATCAAAACGATAAGTAGGTACTGATATTTCCCAACTACTTTGCTTTTTAGCAATATCAAATCCAAGTGAAGTTAAGATTTGCTCTACATGTTTTTCTTTGATTTCAAATCCTAATATTTTTGCAATACGTGGAAAACGCAATTTAATTTTTTTAGCTTGAAATATAGATTTATCTTGATAGTAACTTGTAACGGCTCCCGGCTCACCGCCTGTTATTTCTAATAATAATTGTGTTGCGCGCTCAATTGCTTTGATTTGTAAATTTGGATCAACGCCACGTTCAAAACGAAATGATGAATCTGTCTTTAAACCATATCGTCTTGCTTGTCCTGCCATAGCGAGAGGCGCAAAAAAAGCTGATTCTAGAAATATATCGGATGTAATAGATGTAACGCTGGTTTTAATTCCACCCATTACACCTGCAATTGCAATTGGTCCAGATTGATCTGCAATGACTAGAGTTGTAGGTAATAATTCAACTGTGTTTTCATTTAATAGTTGAATTTTTTCGCCTTTTTTTGCTTTGCGAACAATAATTTCTTTTTCTAAAGTTTTTAAATCGAAAGCATGCATAGGTTGTCCCAATTCCAACATCACATAGTTTGTGACATCAACAATTGGTGAAATTGAACGTAAACCACTTCGACGTAAACGTTCTTGCATCCAAATTGGTGTTTCAGCAGCAGCATTGACGTTACGAATCACTCGCCCGACATAATGTGGGCACGCATCTGCATCTAAAATATTTACAGGAAATTGATCCGCAATTTTTTGTTTGACTGGCTTAAAATTGAAATTAGCAAGTGAACCATGACTTAAAACTGAAACTTCGCGCGCAATCCCTAACACGCTTAAACAATCGCCACGGTTAGGTGTGATACTTACTTCAATCGAATAATCATTTAACTGCAAATAATCATGAATATCACGACCAACAGGCGCATCAGATGGAAAAGTTACTGGCGAAGTAGTGTTATCTCCTAAACCTAAATCAACTGCAGAGCAAAATAAACCTTCAGATACAACGCCATTTAATTCTATTTTTTTTATTTTTTTATTTTGTGCTATTTCAGCATCAACCAGCGCAACAGCTAATTTTTGTTGCGACTGCAACCCAAGTAAATTTGAAACAATCGTGATATTTTTTTTATTTCCAATATTTACATCGCATACCACTAAACGCTCATCTGTTGGATGCGATTGAACTTGAACAATTTGTCCAACAACTACATTGTGAAATTGCCCTGATACAGGTGATACCTCTTCTACTTCACAACCAGATAATGTTAATTGCTTACATAATTCTTGGTTTGAAAGTGTGATATCTAAACAATCTTTTAAAAGCCAATTTTCGCTGAATTTCATGTTAAAACTGCTCTAAAAAACGTAAATCATTTTCGAATAAAGTACGTAAATCATTAATACCAAAATAAAGCATTGCTAAACGATCAATACCTAAACCAAATGCAAATCCAGAATATTTTTCAGTATCAATATCAACCGCTTTCAAAACGTTAGGATGAATCATGCCGCATCCTAAAATTTCCAACCATCCAGTATTTTTACAAATACGACAACCTTTACCCATACATTGCACACAAGTCATATCAACTTCGGCAGAAGGCTCAGTAAATGGAAAATATGAAGCACGAAAACGAATTGCGATTTCTTTTTCAAAAAAATGTTGCAGGAATTCAGTTAACGTCCCTTTGAGATGAGCAAAACTAATATCTTCTCCAACTACAATACCTTCAACTTGGTGAAACATTGGAGTATGCGTTAAATCAGAATCGCAGCGATAAACACGTCCGGTCGCAATTAAACGAAAAGGAGGTTTACGCTCTTTCATTGCTCTAATTTGTACTGGAGAAGTATGCGTACGTAGTAATAATTTATTTTCAAAATAAAAAGTATCGTGCATTTCACGTGCAGGATGATGATCTGGAATATTTAACGCAGAAAAATTGTGATATTCATCTTCAATTTCAGGACCTTCAACAATTTCAAATCCCATTTTTGAAAATAAATGTTCAATACGGATTTTAGCTTGGGAGACAGGATGTCTTGTACCTGAAATTTGACCACGACTTGGCAACGTAACATCAATGGTTTCACTTTGCAGAACTTGATTAATTTGTAACTCTTCTAAGATGGTGCGACGTTGTTGTAATAACTCTAAAATCGCTTCTTTTAATTCGTTGATTTTTTGACCTGCAGCTGGACGCTGTTCAACGGTTAATTCGCCAATAGATTTTAAAAGATCGGTAATAATCCCTTTTTTTCCAAGGTAATAAACACGCTGATGTTCTAATGAAGGGATATCATTTGTTTGTTGAATCGCGCTTTTTGCTTCTTGCAATACAACTAACAAATCTTTCATGTAGAACTCCCTATTTTTTATAAAGGCTGTCATCCCGGAAAGCCCGAAGGGCTTGTCCGGGATCCAGTGCGATATCAAATTTTACTGGATCCCGGACAAGCCCTTCGGGCTTTCCGGGATGACAAACCGCGAGATATGTTTAAGCCAATGCTTGTTTTGCTTTGTTAGCTAACTCACCAAATGCTGTTTTATCGAATACAGCTAAATCAGCTAACACTTTACGATCAACTTCAATTGAAGCTTTTTTTAATCCATTCATGAAACGGCTATAAGATAAACCGAATTCACGTGCTGCAGCATTAATACGAACAATCCAAAGACCACGAAATTCACGTTTTTTGTTACGGCGATCGCGATATGCATATTGACCAGCTTTAATTACTGCTTGCTTTGCAACTCGATAAACTCGACTACGTGCACCGCGATAACCTTTAGCTAATTTTAATACTTTTTTATGGCGCGCTCTTGCTGTTACACCGCGCTTAACTCTTGCCATTATTTATTACTCCTCAAAACTTTTGATTAACAACCTGTTAACATTCTATCTACTGAATTGATATCGCTTCTATGAATTTGCGTTTGCCCACGTTGGTTACGTTTCCACTTAGTCGATTTCTTCGTCAAGATGTGATTTCTAAAACCTTTACGGCATTTAATACCACCTTTAGCAGTTGTTCCATTTGCCATTTTTTTCCCTTTGGCAGTTTTTCTGAATCGCTTTGCCGCGCCGCGATGTGTTTTTAACTTAGGCATACATTCACTCCAAAAAAATTTTTATGCTGTTGGTTTACTACTTTTAGGAGCAACCACCATAATAATTTGTCGACCTTCAAATTTTGGTTCTTGTTCCACTACAAATTGACTAATTAGATCAAGTTTTAATCGCTCTAAAAGCTGTACTCCAAGTTCATGATGCGCAATCTCTCTACCACGAAATCGCAATGTCACTTTTACTTTATGACCTTGCTCTAAGAAACGTATTAAACTATTGAGTTTAACTTGATAATCGTTTTGACCAATCCCCGGACGAAACTTGAGTTCTTTAATTTCACTACGTGCTTTTTGAGTCTTTTTCTTCTTGGTTTGAGCAAATTGATATTTACCAAAATCCATTATGCGACATACAGGCGGATCAGCTGTAGGTGCAATTTCCACTAAATCAAGTTCTGCTTCTTGCGCTTTTTTTAATGCTTCTTGGATCGAGACAACACCTAGCTGCTCACCCTCTGGTCCAATAAGACGTATCATCGGAGCTTTAATTTGCTGATTAATACGAGTTTCTTTTTTAGCGTTAATGGGAACTTCTCCTTACCAAAAAACTAACTATTCCGGCCTAATTGAGCCACATCTTGACGAAATTGCTCGATGAATTGCGCAATAGGCATGGAGCCAAGATCTTGTCCTGCTCGCGTTCTTACCGCGATAGTATCAGACTCTACTTCTCGATCTCCGGCAACCAATAAATACGGAATACGCTGTAAAGTGTGCTCGCGGATTTTAAAGCCGATTTTTTCGTTTCTCAAGTCAGAAATGACCCGAATATCGCTATTTTCTAACTCTTTTACTATTTGTTCTACATATTGAGCTTGTTTTTCAGTGATATTCATGACTACAACTTGAATTGGCGCCATCCAAGTTGGAAATACTCCAGCGTGATGCTCAATCAAAATTCCTAAAAAGCGCTCTATAGTTCCTAATACTGCACGATGCAACATTACAGGAACTTTACGCGTACTATCTTCCGCAATATAAGTAGCGCCTAAGCGTTCTGGCATAAAGAAATCAACCTGCAAGGTACCACATTGCCAAAAACGGCCGATGCTATCTCGAAGATGAAACTCTATTTTAGGCCCATAAAAAGCGCCTTCTTTAGGTTTGATTTCCCATTGAAGTTTTTTGCTATCTAATGCATCGGCCAATGCTTTCTCGGCTTTATCCCAAATTTCATCAGACCCGATCCGTTCATCCGGACGAGTTGCAAGCCTAATAAACACATCTTTAAAACCTAAGTCTTGATACATTTTGAATAATAAATCGATAAATTCTGCTGATTCACTTTGAATTTGGTCTTCAGTACAGAAAATATGGCCATCATCTTGATTCATCCATCGTACCCGCATTAAACCGTGTAATGCACCAGATGGCTCATTACGATGACAGGAGCCAAACTCCGCTAACCTAATAGGCAACTCTTTATAACTACGCAACCCTTGGTTAAATACTTGAATATGGCAAGGGCAATTCATAGGTTTAATTGCATATTCTCGTTCATCGTTTTTAAGCGTAAAAATTTCTTTAGAAAATTTATCCCAATGTCCAGAACGTTCCCATAAAGAGCGATCAACAATTTGAGGTGTTTTAATTTCATGATAACCATTTTTTCGAATCATTTTTCGAACGTAATTTTCAAGCACAAGATATGCAGTCCAACCTTTTGGATGCCAAAACGTCATACCAGGCGATTCTTCTTGAAGATGAAATAAATCAAACTGTTTTGCCAATTTACGATGATCACGTTTTTCAGCTTCAGCAAGTTGCTCTAAATAAGCATTTAATGCTTTTTTATCTGCCCAAGCGGTACCATAAATTCGCTGTAACATTTCATTTTTAGAATCACCGCGCCAATACGCTCCTGCTAGCTTCATTAATTTGAATGCTTTTAAAAATGATGTATTTGGAACGTGCGGACCGCGACATAAATCAACGAAATCGCCTTGTTTATAAAATGTCAGTAATTCTGTTTCGGGAATATCACGAATGATTTGAACTTTATATTTTTCACCCATTTCTTCGAATAATTTAATAGCATCATTACGGGAAATTTCTTGGCGTGAAACTGGATAAGCACGGTTTGCAATTTCCTGCATTTTTTGTTCAATTAAAGATAATTCTTCTTCGGTAACTGGGCGTTCATAAGCAAAATCATAATAAAAGCCATTTTCAATTACAGGACCAATGGTGACTTGTGCATTAGGAAATAATTCTTTAACAGCATGCGCTAATAAATGTGCCGTAGAATGGCGAATGACTTCTAATCCTTCCGGATCGCGCTCGGTTATGATCTTTATAGTTGCATCATTTTCAATAATAGAGGTTACATCTACTAATTTGTCATTAACTTTTGCAGCTAATGATGCCTTTGCAAGATTTGGACTAATGCTAGTCGCTACATCAAAAACCGAAATGGGTTTTTCAAATGTTAATTGCTTACCGTCAGGTAAAGTAATGATTGGCATAAAGTCTCGCTTATCGAAAATAAATTTAAAATACCATAAATTTTAGGTTTGTAATATTCTTCTTTTAAATGCTCAGGCTCAGACAATTGATTGTAGTCAATTAGAATTTCTTCCCCAGCAGTAATATCACGAATAGCGATAATATAATTTTCCCCTTTTTTCTCAATATTTGGTTCAAAAGAATGATTCAAAAACCAACCAATTTCCATTCGATCAAAACGTTCGGGGCAAAAACAATCTTCATCATTGATATAAATACAGTATTTTAAAAAATCTGAAGGGATATCTTTAATTTTCATTCTTCTTGGAGAGAAACTACTAGAAAGTATTCGAGTGCCAGTAGAAATATCATGCGTCGCGAAAACACCAATACCTCCAATAGCTGACGGTTTTAAAACAAATGAAAATTCAGTCCATGATTTCATAAGATTTAATCTCAATGCATTCAATAGTAATAAATAGTATTGAATGAAAGAAATGGTAGGCACGAGTGGGATCGAACCACCTAAAAATTTCCTGTATTAATGGGAATATTTTGAATTTGATTTTCAAATATACCCCAAAAAATACCCCAAATTATTTACCATTATACTCTCACTCTCCTAAATATAAGAAGAACTCTTATTTATTGCTGGAAAATATATTTAATGAGTGGATCAACAAGTTTGTATTCGCCTTGAGCTGTTAACATTAAATAATCTTTGTTTTCTAAAGCTTTGACTGCTTGCGATGCGCTAGATAATGAAAATTTCGTCAGTGCAATAAATTCTTTGTTCATCGGTGATATGCCATCATCACTATATTTTGCAATTGCTATTAGCATTTTGGCTTGATTAGGACTCAACAGTCCTATCTCATTCGTAATATTAGTTTTCTCTTCATAAGCATATTGATGCCAGATTTTTTCAACGTCTTTTTCAGAAGGTAATTCATTTAAAAACCAAAGCTTATGACATAATACATTAACATAGTAAGGATGATTTTCTGTTACAGCTAAGATGTTCTCTATCACCTGATCAGATAAAATTTTTCCCCACTTCTTTTTAAATTTATTTTGTATAAACGGTACGTAGTCAGCTGAGGCAATTCTTTCTAAAGTAATCCGATCACACAATTTATATAACGGCTTTGCT
>CAZYCO010000028.1:14277-14515 GCA_964645885.1 uncultured Gammaproteobacteria bacterium | reverse complement strand
AGAAAATACAAATACAATATGTTTTGACTCCTGAGCTACATGCCTTAGCGCCCCTTCTATTGCAGATGATTCCGTAATTTGGTTCAAACGCTGAAATTCATCAAAGAAAAGTACTATTTTCTTTTTTCTAGTTTTTAACGTTTCATCTAGCTTTTTTAAAGCATCCAAAATTATTTTAGCTGGTGGTTTTTTAGATTTGGCAAACTCAATACTAATCTGAGCATTAATAAATTTAAAA
>CAZYCO010000028.1:9452-14252 GCA_964645885.1 uncultured Gammaproteobacteria bacterium | reverse complement strand
AAAAGAAATCCGTCACCATTTTGAGAGCTTTTTTAGGTGCTGATTCAATAGCATACAAAGCATCGCCTATCGCATTAAGTATGGTATTTTGAACTTCCTGTTCATTAAGCTCGGAATACAAATCGATATGAGCGAAAGGTAAATGCAACTTATTTAAAACATCTAATACTAAACTTGTTTTACCATATCGACGAGGAGACATGATTAGCGTGGAACGTGCAGATTTTATGTTTTCAGTAAGCTGTTCACGCTCAATCACACGGTTGCAAAAATTTTCACCTAAAGCTAGTCCTTGTGGAAAAAAATCCTTTGTCCGAGGTAACATGCTATTCACTCCATAAATTATGCTTCATATTTTATGAAGCGTAATTTATGAAGTCAACTTTTTCGGACTAAGTCTTATCTTTTTCTAGTCGGCTAATTTTAATTCGTTGTTCAATCCACTCTAAAATTTCGGATTCAAGCCAACCAATTGCTCTTTCCCCTAAAGAGATAGGTTGAGGAAAAACACCTTGCGATATTTTTAAATATATCGATGAACGGGAATAGCCTGTTTTTTCTTTTACTGCAGGTAATCGTAAAATTCTTTGTGTTGTTCTTTCTTTATGTTCACTCATTTTTAAATACTCCTTGTGATCCACAACAAAAACCATCTGGCTACCAGATTAATCACCGTACTATTTATTTTTTCTTTCAATAAACATGCACCTTCGAAATCCAATTTGTGGAAATCGCACTTCTTACAAGCACGCAATTTACATCAACAAATTCCCACAATTGTGGAAATCGTTCCGAATAAGATTTGAAAAGGAATTGGCTAACACTCGCAATGGATGTTGCAGGAAAATGTTACGAGAATGGGATCATACTCGTGCGTTATTAGAAGCAATTCATTATTTCGGTTCACAAACTGCTTTGAGTAACGCTCTTAAAATCAGCTCTAAACGGATTAACAATTGGTTAAACCGCAATGACTTGATCCCATTTCATTTCGCAGCAGCTATTGAAAAATTAACAGACGGAGAAATCAGTTGCTATGAATTAGCGCCTTATGCCTGTTTTATCTTAGAACTCAAACCAATTCCCCCTCATAAAAAGACTTGGCGAAAGCAACATCCAATGAACTGCACGGAATAAATTAAGATGGCAAAAATACGCACTGTTAAACCCGAATTATTTCGGCATGAAGAATTATTTGAAGCAGAAAAACAAAGTGGTTTTCCACTTCGGTTAATATTTATCGGTTTATTTACAGCCGCTGATGCAGCTGGGCGTTTTCGTTGGAAACCTAAACCATTAAAACTCGATATTTTACCTTATGATGAAATCGATTTTGAAAGTGCCTTAAATACTTTAGTAGCGCATCACTTTATCATCAAATATGAACATGAAGGCAAATCGTATGGTGCTATTCCGAGTTGGCATAAGCATCAAAGTATCAATAAAAGAGAACCTGATAGTCGTCTACCTAATCCTAACATGTGTATGCACGTGCAAGACTCTGCATTACATGGTTTTGGACAAGAGAAAAATATGCAATGCACAGAAACAAATGTAACTGCATCTGATTTTCATTTAGATAAAACAACCACACAATCACATTTACCTTCAAAAATCATTGATGAAAAAACAGTAGAAAACACTGTAATTACCGATGCTTTTTCAAAAGAACCAGCTTCTATTTCCTCAACCTGTCATCACGTTGCACATGCGTGCACGTGCATGCATGTGCAAAACAAGGAGATGCAGATGCATGCATCGCTGGAAGTGGAAATGGATATGGAATTGGAAATGGATATGGAACTGGAAGTGGAAGGGTGTGGGAAGGAGAAACCAAAACGCGAACCACCGGATGTCATGAAAGTGTTTGAGCATTGGAAAATTGTCATGCGGCATCCTCGTGCTGTGTTGGACAAGCAGCGAAAAAAATTAATTCATGATGCACTCAACATGGGTTACGACGCAGAAACACTTTGCAAAGCAATAGATGGTTGCAGCCAAACACCACACAACATGGGACACAATGATCGCGGTGAACGTTACGATGGTTTACACATCATCTTGCGTTCGGCAGGACAAATTGATCGCTTTATCCATAACGCTTTGCACCCTCCACGCCCCATCAACAAAGCTGAAAAACGTATTTCTGACAATTTGAATGCAGCACAAGCATGGCTTGCAAAAAATAAAGGGGAAAACGATGAATCATCAAGATAAAAATCGTTTTGCAGAATTAATGGCATGGCTTGCACAAACGTTTCAAACTGAAATCAGTAGCGTTGATATCGAAAACTATTGGCGTTTTTTAAATCGTTTCCCGTTAGTGAATGTTGAACAAGCCATTGTGAATTATTGCCTACATCCACAAGGCCATCGCTTTATGCCAAAGCCTGGTGAAATCATCACTCACATCGAAGGCAATAGCACTGGTCTTGCTATGCAAGCATGGACAAAAATTTTACGTGCTATGCAACACATTGGTTGTTATCACACCGTTATTTTTGATGATCCAATCATTCATGCTGTTTTGTACGACATGGGGGGTTGGATAAAACTAAACAATATGCTGGAAAAAGAAGTTCCTTTTTGCGCACGTGAATTTGAAAAACGCTATCTCAGTTATCTCATTCACAAACCTGCACAATATCCAAAACAATTAACTGGCATCATCGAAGCAACAAATGCTGCGTGTGGCTATCCATCTACAACACAACCACTGTTAATTGGCGATGAAAAACGTGCACTGCTTGTTTACAGAGAAGGCAAAGATGCATCAACACTTCTGAAATACACACCTTTACCATTTAACGCACTGGAACATACAGAAATTTCTTCTCATTTACTTATGGAGAAACGTAATGAACAAACCACATGAAAATCAACCAATGAGTTCAACCTCTCAATCAATTGCAACAGGCTTTATTCGTCGAATAAAAATAACAAATAATAAATGCTTATTGCTAATTGAAATTGATCCTGCTTATCAACAGGTTACAAAACAAATGTTTGAAAATTATATCGCTGTTGCGATTGCGCGTCTTTCACAACAAGTTTGTGTTTCACAATTACAACAACAAATGATCTTTTCTAATAAAATTCAAACGGCACAAGAACGATTAATTGAAATCGATGAATTAATACAACTGCATAAAACTAATATTCAGTTACTGCATGATTTTGCGCAAGGTAAAGAAACGCTAGCAAACAGAGGTTGCACTGATAGCGCAGCTCAATACCAACGCACCGATGAAGATAATGAACGATATCCTTGGACAATCGCTAACTTACGTTGGCAAATTGCAATGCTTGAACGCGAACGTGAGGTATTACAACACTATGTCCTCTAAAAACACTGATGTAATTTCTTACATTGAATCACGTTTGCAAGAATGGGCAGAATGGTTCAGCCGCGGAAATTTAGCGGGTATTGGTTATCCCAATCGATCTATCGAATATCGCATCTATCGGGAAGGCGGTGTCTTAATTAAAGGTACAGGCGAAAAACCATCTCCCGTTAATGAAGCAGCCGAAGAAATAGAAAAACTTGTAAAAGAAATGGCAATGCAAAATCAATTACTCGCATCTGTATTACGCTGTCATTATTTCTCTCAAGGATCGTTACGTATCAAATCAAAACGCGTCGGTGTTTCCCATACGCAATTTAAACATTATGTCGATATGGCGCATTGGTGGTTAGTGGGGAGATTAACTCCCAAAAATCAACTTCCTAAACTACCATAACTTTCACCCATGCATTTTCACTCATATAGGAAATATTTTAATGTTTGATGCACTGAGCTTTTGTAAGTTTTAATCAACCAATGATTACTTAATTCATTTGCTAAATTCAAAGTAATGATTCATTTCAATTTAAAAGTTTGGTCATCGTGTCTCCCTTTTTAAATTGTTATGTTGAAGTTACATAAGTGATTTATGTTCTTGGTAAGAACCCAGAATCGCTTCTTGCAAAGTCATATCTTCTGCAGACGATGAAGGATGTTGAGCATCATTGTTATTGTTGTTGTGATTACTGATAGATGAATAAGATGTTTCGTTATTATTGTTATTATTTTTATTTGAGGGTGGCAAGTTGACCTGATTATTATTATCCGATGGAGAAAACAGTGTTTTTGGATAAGATTGTTGATACGAAAAATTTGAAGCGTGAGCTGTTTTTTTTGAGTAAATTGTTTGGGCTGGTTCATAAACAAAGATTGCAGGCGTTTTAGTGAGGTAAGGTGCCATAGCAGTTTCAAGCAGTCGTTTTAAGCCAGGATTTGAAGGGCTTAATACCTTACCTAAAGCTTCGACTGCTGTTCGACGCATATACTCATCTTTATCTTTCAGCGCGTCGAGGAGCACAGGCACTACCTTGTCGGCATGAGCCGCACCTAGCTCGCCCAACGCGGTCGCTGAAGCGCGGCGCACATCCTCATCTGTATCTTTCAGCGCGTCGAGGAGCACAGGCACTATCCTATCGGCATGAGCCGCACCTAGCTCGCCCAACGCGGTCACCGAAGCTTCTCGCACACCCCAATCGGTATCTTTCAGCGCGGCGAGGAGCAAAGGCACTATCCTATCGGCATGAGCCGCACCTATCTGGCCCAACAAGGTCGCTGAAGCGCGGCGCACAGACCCTTCTCTATCTTTCAGCGCGTCGAGGAGCACAGGCACTATCCTATCGGCATAAGCCGCACCTATTTGGCCCAACGCGGTCGCTGAAGCGCGGCGCACAGACCCTTCTCTATCTTTCAGCGCGTCGAGGAGCACAGGCACTATCCTATCGGCATGAGCCGCACC
>CAZYCO010000028.1:0-9352 GCA_964645885.1 uncultured Gammaproteobacteria bacterium | reverse complement strand
TCTTTCAGCGCGGCGAGGAGCAAAGGCACTATCCTATCGGCATGAGCCGCACCTAGCTCGCCCAACGCGGTCGCCACAGCTTCGCGCACAGACCAATCTTTATCTTTCAGCGCGTCGATGAGGGCATTGCATACGACGCGGCTTCCCTTGCCCAAATTGCCTAATGCAAAGGCACAGCGACTTCGTACAGATGCATCTTCTCCACCTAACAGGAGGGGCTGCGTTTTTCCTAACAGATTGATTAAAACGAAGGTGACATGTTCATGCCAAGCGAGCCACTGCTGAAAGGCCGCTCGAAGACTTTTCTTTGCTTCAAGCGACCAACGCGTCACCTCACCCAAAGGCACTGCTGCTTCTTTGATATGGCTACATAACGCTTGCCGCGCTTCTTCTGTAAATTCATCCCAATTCGTTAAGCCAAACAAAAAGGGATACGCTTCCAATAACGCTTGTGCTTTAAACCCACTGCCTGCTAACTGCAGCCTAGTCATCGCTAAAGGAGCGCTACTCATTGGAAATTGAATCCCGACATCGCTTAATTGCGTGCAGCCACTTAAGTTTAAAGTATTCAAATTGGGGCAATGCAGGAGCCAGGCATGCAAGCTCATCATCGTAAGTTGCGTGCAATTTGACACATCCAATTCAACTAAACACGAACCTGCCCCTCGTAAAATGGGAAGGAGCAACTCATCCGTTAAGACTGCCTGAAACGCGGAAAGTTTTAAGCAATGAAAACCGATTCCCGCCATAGCTTTGAGTAAATGGCGTTGCTCAGTTGGCGTATAGGTAGTTGGCGCTTGCAGCAACTCATCCATCACCTGTGTAATTAAAGCATTTTGATGTTGCGATGTTAAAATTTGAAAGACCACTACACTGCCGCGCTCGCCTGCCAAGACCGATTTTAAAATTTCTGCTTTGTTTTTTGCTTTTAAGTCATCCAATTCTTTTTGCGCCTGGATAGGGCTTAACCATTGGCCTTGGTAAATTCTAGACACATCTTTAGGCGTTAAATTGACCTTCAAGCGCAAGCTCTTGGTCACGGCTTCAACCGTTGGCATACGGGATTGGCGAGCGCCTTGGGGCGTTTTGGTATATAACTTTTCAGTCACCAAATTAAATCGTTGCAAGACGCGCTCGGGTGCTTGTCTATCGACTGGATAGGTTTCAAATGCTTTTTGGTAATGCGTTGCCAGCACGGGCTGGATAGTTTGCAATAACAACATGCCGGTGACTGGGGTTCGATGTTTCAACGCGTTTTTTAATACAGTTTGAATGGACGTTAAGCGGTTCCATTGCTCTTTGACCCAGCCATCCGCCATGGCAACTGTTAATAAGCTGGGCCCTGGCTGTAAGGGTTGATAGTGTTCTTCATAATGACGTTTCACATCGTCTTCTCGAAATAAGGCTTTTGCATAAGCATGATAATGCTGAGCATCTTTAATCTCGTGTTCAATCACGAGAGCCGGATTAATCAATAAGGCATCTTCAATGTCTTCTTGAGACCATTCCGTTAGCATTTGGTCAAAACAAAAAATGACACTTTTGACTTGCAAGAATTTTTTGGCGGTTAACGATAAAAATTTAGTTTCAGTACCTTCTGTTTCATAAAAAGCACGTTCATTGTCTAAGCGGCCTAGGAGTTCAATTTGCTCGGAAGTAATTTTTAAGCGGTAATCATCATCCTTGTCATCTTCCGGATTGGTTTGTAACACCCGCAGTAACGCCGATATAAAGTGGGAAAGCGAGAGACGCTGCACTCGTTCCGGCTGTTTGATTAACACCTCACTTAGTACATCGCCTGGGACATCGAAGGACAGTTGTACCCCATACACGCGCCCTTTTAAGGTACATTTCACCAACAAATTAGGCGGTGTGCCGCCACCCGCGATTCGCTCCGATAGGCTATACACCAACCGCTCGACCCCTGCCTGTTCTGGACACAACTTCCACCATACCGTGCCATGGTCTGTTTCCATGGGTAATACAAGGTGGCGCCCGGATTCAGCTTTATTTTTACTCGTGAAGTCCCACTCTTTTTGCTCGTTTAAGACAGCATTCTGATACAAAGGATGGAGTCGATAGTGTTGTAAACGTCCAGACTCAGGCTCAATTAAATCAATTGTGGTAATGACGAGCGTTTCTTGATGAAGTTCTTTGGCTTCATCTTCTGAAATGGGCATGAATAGTTGCTGTAATAACGCATACCAGGCCTGTTGCCGTTTTTGGGTGATAGGGCGCTCCCCATTGGCTTCTGGGTATACATAAAATGTTTGTAAGAGCGGATGGTCAGGTTGCTGATTTAAACGCTCTTCCAGCAATGATAGATAAAGGGGCCGTAGCGAGGATGGCAATTTGGCATAAAACGTTTTGTGTTCAGATCGGATAGCTGCGACTTCAGACGCTTCTTGTGGTATTGCTTCTAAATACAAGAAGCGGTCTACCTGGCTTTGGAAAGCGTGCATATAAGCAATTAAATCGCTATCGGGTACCTCATTGCTCCCTGTAAGCCAGGCATACAGTTTTTGCAAAAGGGTTTTTAAATCAAGAGTTGTTTCCTGAAGCTCGCAGGCGGTTTGAAGCGGGCGCCAAGGATGAAGCATTTGCTTTAAATCCTGGCCATTTTTAAACGCTTGATTTAAAGCTTGGGACAAGGGCCGTAAGATAGTGTGTTCAACACTCAAAAGTAATCGCTGCTCTACTTCAGTTAAGTCATACCAAGTCTGACCTTCTTGAGGAGCAGGCAGGCTTGCATCCGCCATCTGAGGCCAACGTACTTTATCAACAGCACTACCGTAATGCTGTTGCGCATTCAAACGTAATAAAGCAATAGCATTATTAAGCTCTTGGCAATAAGAAGCAAAACTTGGTTCTAAATACTTTCCTGAGAGCGCTTGCAAAATGTCTGATATACCGGTGGCATTCACCCCATGGTAACGCCCGAGCCCTATGATGAAGGAGTGGAACCAGACCACGTAATCTTGTTCAATATCAATGCACCCTTTTTTTACTTCCGCAATACAATGAGGGGATGTACGCAAATGAACGATATAGTCGGTTTCAAATTGAGCAACATTTAACGTTAACCGTTCTAACACCAGCGTTGGCACAGGCAACAAATCGGAAGGTTGGGCATGACCTTGTTGGATGCAATCTTGATAACAGGCATGCATTGCTGCTTTTTGGTACCAATACAGCGCTTGGGTTTCGTCTTTCGTCACACCTTGGCCACTGGCGTAGCACACGCTTAAGTTATATTGTGCACTGGCCAAGCCTTGGTCTGCCGCTTTTTGCCACCAGTTAACAGCTTTTTGTTTGTCTGGGTCTACCCCAAGGCCTTTAAAGTAGCACCAGCCTAAATCATATTCAGCACTCGCTTTGCCGCGTTGAGCTTGTTCACAAAACCAATTGAAATAGAGGGATGCTTTTTCAAAGCAGTTTTTACTTTTTACATCGCTATCTGGCCCAATAAAACCGGCATCCGCATACAGCCAACCTAAACGCAAGAAAGCAGCCGGGTAGTTTTCTAATGCGGCTTGTTCAAAGTACGGTAAAGCTTCTTTGTAGCGCGCGTTTAACCAAAGCTGAAAACCACGCTGATACGACGTCAATACATCGCTCTCGCTTAAGTCAACACAGCCTTCAAGGTTGACGTCTACTACCTGCAGGCTTTGAGTATGAAGCACTTTTAAGGCTTTACAGTCAGAAACATTGACTGTTTTTAAATGAGGTGCTTGAAGCTCAATACGCTGTAAAGCAGTAGCGCCTTGAACCTCGAGGGTCGTTAATGCAGGACAAGCCCCTTCCAATTGGTTGCCTGTAAAAAGACCGGTGTCTACCAAGGTGTTAGCCAGTTTAAGTACCTCAAGATTGGGACAAGCTACCATGAGCGCATTGATGGATTTAGGCGTCAATTGGGTGCAATCAGAAGCATCGAGGTAGGTCAAGGTTGCAGCACTTGTTTGCGTCAACTCAGCCAGCAAGGAAGGATTCAATACTTGATGAAATGTGCTCACATGCAATGCTTTAAAGCGAAAACCGGCGATGCCTTTTAAAAATTCTATCTGCTGCTTTTGGGAATGGGTGGTGGGGTAATTTTCGAATAAAGCTTTCAACTGCTGCTCTGCTTCCACATGCCCTTGTTGAATCGCGTGGGTATACCAGGCGACGGCTTGGACGTCGTTTTGAGGGACGCCTAAGCCTTTTTCATAACAAAGACCCAAACCATATTGTGCTTCCGCATGCCCTTTCTTGGCTTCTTGTTCAAACCAGCGAATAGCTAGACGGGCTTTGTGATACCAGCCGATGCTTTCTCGAAGGTTCTTGTCTTCCACACGCCCATCTTCTGCATAAAGCCAAGCTAATCTTAAATAAGCAGGGGGATAGCCTTCACGAGCCGCTTCTAACAAGAAAGGCAAGGCTGCTTGATAGCGGCCTTCGCGGTAATAGGTATAACCTGCTTGATAGTCTGCTTCACCGTCTTTAAAGGCAAGCTGTTTAGGAAGGCTCGGTTGTAACGTCACAATATAACGGGGCAAACATTGCGCGGCTTTAAACACGACCAGCTCCAAATAATCGTATTTTTGTTCACGGCTACAAGGGTAGTTGTTAATAGAAGGTAAACCAGAACGCGAAGCCACCGGAATAAAATGCGCATCGTAATTGCGGTAATGGCCTTTGCCTTGTAACTTTTCCATATCGCCATCAATCACGGGATAGGCTGAAAAAAAGCCAACCCAGCTTAATAACAGCGCACCTTCTGGCTGATAAGCAGCCGCATATTTCGCTTCATACGCAAAATAAATACCGCGACCAAAATAGCCTTCGTCTACCAACCCATCCGGGCCTTGAGGCGTGCCGTGACCCATTTCAGCAAAGCCAAATTTGGCGATTGACTTTGCTTTCTCGATTGATGTGCCATGCCAAAGGGGCAAGAAGGTAACCGCATCAAAGTCTTCTTGTGAATAAGGTTTGGCTTTGTCTTGCAATAGTGCATGCACTTCGCCTCGATGTTCAGGGGCGTTTTCTTCTTCCCAATTGGCTTTATAAAATGCATTATGTTTACGAGTTTGCAGTTCCAGCAACATCTCTTGAAAGCGCTTTTCCTTATCAGGATTTTGAATCACTTGAATCGATTGAATATCGCGGCCTTTCACCGGTAAGCGCTGGTAATAACGCATCACCTTTTCACTATCAGATGGGGTTGGTTTCAAGAGGCGATAGTTGTTGTTGCTGTTGTTATTGTGATTTGAAACATCGTTGTTGTTGTCACTTAGCGAATTTTGATTTTTGTTATTTTCTGAAATGTCTTCCAACACGTCTTGTGCTTCTGACAACCAGGGCTTGACTGGAAAGGTTTGTTTAAAGCGTTTTGCAATCTCTTCTGCTTGAGGACGTTTGTCCCAGTCTTTTTGCCAACACTGACGAATCATTTCTTTAAAAACTTGAGGGCAATCGGACGGAATCACTTCTTGCTCGCCGTTACGAAGGTGTTGCGCAACCGCATTATCATTCAAGGCATGTTGATAAGGCGTTGCTCGAGACACTAATTCCCACAGCACCATGCCATAACTATAGACATCAGACGCTTTTGACACGAAACCATCCAAGGCTTCTGGCGCCATCCAACGAAGCGAGCCTGCCCCATCTTCTTTTTTGAATGGCAGTGTACCGCTTTCAATGTGGGTACAGGCCAACTTAAAATCAGTAATTTTGGCGCGATACTGTTCATCCAATAATACATTCGTGCTTTTGAAATCTCGATGGATAATGCCGCGTTCATGGAGATAGGCGAGCCCCTGCCCCATATCAATCGCAATTTGCCAACGAACCGAAGACGAAAGCCTTTCAGAAGGATTGTGCAATACCTGGTACAACGAACCTTTAGGAAGATATTCCATCACCAAAGCACGATGTGCGGGTTCCAAACAAACCCCATACAAAGAAACAATGCGCGGATGGAAGCAATGCGATAACGCTTCTAGCTCTTGATTAAAGTATTTTTCTTTTTCTGCCCTAATGTCGTTTGAAATCGTTTTAATGGCAACCGTTATGTCATTCCAGGTGCCTTTAAACACTTCTCCAAAAGCCCCTTTGCCAATACCTTGCTTTTCTATTTTTAAGCTTGTCCAAGGAATGGTTTGATGCGGAATAGACGTTGCCGCAGCAGTCGTGATTGATATTTTAAGCATGGGAGATTCTTTATTTAAATGAAAAGCCGAACTTATCAAGCGTTGGTTGAAGGCTCAACACCCTTTTTAAATGTCAATTTATCAGTATTTATCGGTTTAGAGTTAAATGGCAGGCTTTCGTTTTATGGCTAGTCTATCATGCGCTATGGTTAACTAAAGGTAATGCGTGATTAGCTCAAAAGAAATCCCGACAATGTTTACACGGAGTCACAGCATCATCAAAAATACATTCGTATATTTTGTTAACAAAAAAATTTTGTATATCAAAACTGTTTTCCTTTTCCATACATCTTTAAGTAAAACACATTACAGCTTCACTTCATTAAAAAAACAAAAAATTTGCCTTGTAAAAACAATCGAGCTATAAATTTCTCAAACTGCGCAAGGTCGGTCAGATGAAACATTTGACCGACCTTTTTATTTGAATTTCTTATCAAAGCCCGACGATTTTGTTCGGGCTTTTCTTTTTTTAAAACTAATGAATTCTCAAAACATTTCAAAACCTGGTGATATTTGGTTGCTGGGAAAGCATCGTTTGATGTGTGGTGATAGCACGCAAATAGATGACTTAAAAAAATTAATGGGTAAAGAAAAAGCAGATTTAGTGTTTACTGATCCACCGTATAACGTTAATTATCAAGGACGCAATGTAAAGCAAGCCCAAATAAAGAATGATCACTTATTAAAAAAGGAATTCCGTCATTTTTTGCGACAAGTATTTATCTCTTGTCAAAATGTAATGAAGCAACATGCATCGATGTATGTGTGTCATGGATTCAGCTCGCAATACATTTTACAAAACATTTTAAAGCAATGTGGTTTTAATATTCGCAATCAAATTGTTTGGGTTAAAAACCATTTCGTTATAAGTTGGGGACGTTACAAATATCAACACGAATTATTGTTTTATTGTCATTTAAAAAAACAACGTGATGTGTGGTATGGCGATAAAAAGCAAAACACAATTTGGCAATTCCCTAAACCGTTAAAAAATAAACTTCATCCCACAATGAAGCCAATTCCTTTAGTTGAAAAAGCATTGAAAAACAGTAGCCAAGTAAATGATGTCGTGCTGGATTTGTTCGGTGGTAGCGGTACGACATTGATTGCTTGTGAACAACAAAAGCGTCGTGCCTATCTCATGGAATTAGAACCACATTATTGCGACATCATCATTGAACGCTGGCAAATGTTAACTGGTAAACAAGCAACACTACATCAATCTAATCGTAACTTTGATGCATTCAAAAATAGCTTTCAAAAAATTAAATCCCCTTTGCACTTTTTTAAGGAAATTTCTATATGAATCAGGACTTATTTAACGATGTGTTAAAACAATTAGAGCAAAATAAAATTGTTTCGCTTGAATTAACGCATCAAGCACTTTCTACAAAACAAGCTATTCAATTAGCACAAAACCTAAAACGAAATACATCACTACAACACTTAAACATTGCGCACAATCGCATTGGTTATCGTGGTGCACAAGCGCTAGCAGATGCACTTAAAACCAATAAAACGCTCATTACCATTGATATTCGCAATAACAATGTCAGTGCAAAGGAATACATTACGTTACGCCATTTATGGCATTGGCGTGATTCGCGTTTAAACAACATGCTACAGCAGTTACAAGAAACGCTTCAAAATCAACAAGCAATAAATAATAGTAGCCCTTCTTTCATCATTGCATCAAAAGAAGATAGCGTTTGCACCCTACCCGTTCCTGCAGCAGGACAGATGCCATTATCATCTTTAGAAATGGATATTCCTACTGTAACTGCACCTGTGTCATCACACATTGATTCAAATGATTTGATTCAAGAATCGAATAATGCATCTTCTAGAAATGTCCTCATTAAAACAGCTGCAAAAGATGCAATCGATGAATTAATTCTGACGATGATTCAAGAACAAAAAGCATTGCATGAACGTTTTACACGGCATATCAAACCACTCATCTCGTTAGTAACCAGAGATGCGAAAATGCAACAGCAAATTACGAATACCTGTTTTGATTGGTTAACATGGCCTTTCGTTTATCGTAAAAACGATAAAATTCATGCGTTAATAGATATTCAGCAATTAAGACATCAATTGCATTTCTCACTTTCAAAAGCAGATGAAACAGTAAGTTCTAAAAAGCGAAATTTGAATGCGCTACATCGCGATTTTTTTGGCTTTCGTTTATTCAAACAACGAACTGAACAAGCAATCCACACCGTCAAACAACAAGAAAATACCGAAAAATCACTTTCTAATACACACTCATAGGAGTTATGAACATGAACAAAAAGTTATACTCAAAGCAATTGGATTTTTGGCAAGGCGCCACGAGTGGGAGCAACCGGAGCGTACTTGTAGTACGTGAGGATTGCGAACCGAGTGGCAACACAGCCAAAAATTCAAGTGCGAAGAGTATATGGTTACGAACGATTGCTTATTTAATCTTAACATCGATTGCATTGCCACAGATGGCATTTGCGAGTAGCGATGTGGTGACGACCGTTGTTTACAATTTTTGTGATTGGTTATCAGGGCCTTTGGCTGCTGCAATTGCAATTTTAGGTTGTATCGGGGTTGGTTACGCCTGCTTCATTGGTCACATCAGCAAAGAAAAATTCTTTTATATGCTACTTGGTTTAGGTTTCATCATTGGTGGTTCTTATTTCGCTAAATCCATTTTATTAAATGGTGTTTTATAGAACATGTCATTAAAAACATACCCTTTGTTTTTAGCACTGACTCGAGCACCGATGCTCATGGGTGTGACGCAATTCTTTTTCATCATCAACATCGTAGCTTCTATGATGATTTTTATTGTGACTAAAAATATTCTGTTAGTTTCAGGATTGTTTTTTCTAATGCATCTCATTGGCATTGCGTGTTGTAGAAAAGATGAGCGTTTTTTTGAAATCTTATTAGGCAAATTATCACTCCCCTGCCCTAATCGTACTCTTTGGAAATGTAACAGCTATGATCCAAACTAAATTAGTTGGAAATTTAAAATTAAAAAAGCCGCAATCACTTAAAGCTTTTGATAAAGAAATATCACTGATAAAATCGCTCCTGATTGAATAAAAACCTCAAAAAGTTTTTGAAAATCATTTTGGTAAATATTTAAAATTTTGGTAGTAATAATCAAATGAGCAGTTGAAGAGATA
>CAZYCO010000027.1:18834-22519 GCA_964645885.1 uncultured Gammaproteobacteria bacterium | reverse complement strand
GCGTTTATGGAAATAAAAAATTTAAAAAAAGCTAGTAGTCGAATTTTAAAAGCAATTAGAAATAAAGAGAAAATTATTTTTTTTAATATCGTTACAAGCTGGTTCAGTAAATGACACAAAATCATATGACACTCTACCAATCAAAAATGGGAAAAAAGCATGTAATTTTTTTAAATTAATTTGTTGTTCTGAATAATGTGACAGTAACTTTTTCAAAATATTGATTGGATTATTGTTAATCGTTAATTTTTCTTGCGATGAAATAAGGTGAGTATGTTGATGGTCATATTGCACTTCTAATAATTTTTTAAAGGCAATAACTGTGTAACTGGATTGATTTTCTTCGGTCTTTTTTAAATTTGCTTCAAAAATAAAAGCATCAGAATGCCGATTTTTGATGTTCTGAATAATACTTAAAATTCTTTGCGGTTCGTAAGCACAGCTTTCAATATAAAACTGCTTTGGTAACTTATTAATAACATTATCGATTGCTTGCATGTGTTGCTCCTACAGTTTGTTTTGATTAACAAGCTGTAAGAGCAGGTATTACAACATATGATCCAGTAATAACTTCTTCAGCTTGTCATCTATTTCTTTAATACAATTCGAACCCCTAGTTATCTTCGAAATACTGACTGACAATTCTTGAGCAATTTCGCGCTGCGGTTTTTGCTCTTTTAATAACTCTTCAATAATTTTGTAACGAAGCCCAATATCACTGCGTTCTTCTCGTGTTAAGAACACTTGAAATAATTCGTTTAATTTTTGTGTTGATTTGCATTGTTGGATTAGCTTTAAAAAAAGCCACCAACCATCTTCTGAATAATTCATATAACCTCCAGCAAAGTGATGTAATGCTATAACGGTACAAAAGTACTAGTCAATTACTTATTTAATATTTTTTTTAACTCTACCCAAACATTATCAAGCATTTGGTTTTGAGCTTGCTCGGTAGGATGAACACCATCCGCTTGAATTAAATTTCGATTTTCATCTATGCCGTTTAACAATAGTGGCACTAATAAAATATGATATTTTTTAGCCAATTTTGGATAAATATTTTGAAAAGCGTCAGTATATTCACGCCCATAGTTTGGTGGTATACGAACGCCAATCAAGAGAATTGGATGCTTATTTTTTTGTATAGTTTCAATTAATTTTGCAAGATTTTTTTCTATGGTTTCAATTTTAATACCTTGCAATCCATCATTACCACCTAACTGAATGATATAAATTGCATTAGAATATTTTTTTAATAATGCAGGCAAACGTGAAGCTGCATTATTAGTGGTATCACCTGAAATACTGGCATTTATAACTTGGTAATCATATTTCTGATCGATCAGCCGTTGCTTTAATAATTCTACCCATCCTTTAGAAATCGCTATACCATAACCAGCACTTAAACTATCGCCCACAATTATAATTGTTGGCTTGGTATTGGCATATGATGCCGTGAAAAATAGGATTAAAAACGTGAAACAACAAGTGGATTTAAACTTCATGCCATCTTCCTCTTCATTATTAAGCGCTAAAAATATTACAAAATCTTTTTTATTGCCTGATCAAACACAGTTAAAAATTTTATCTGATGTCAACTTAACTATTGCTGCTGCTGATAGCATTGCAATTTTAGGCGCATCAGGCTCAGGTAAAACAACATTACTAAGTATACTCGCGGGCCTTGAATTACCTACTACCGGTTCTGTTTCTTTTAATGGCGAAATATTGTCACAAAAAAGTGAAGATGAACGAGCAATTATCCGAGGTAAAAATATTGGTTTTATTTTTCAATCATTCCAACTGATACCAACGTTTACCGCTTTAGAAAATACCTTATTACCGTTGGAAATTAATAGTCATCAACCTCAACATACCAGCCTAGAGCGAGCAAAAAACGCGTTAGAACGCGTGGGACTGAGCCATCGCATTCATCATTATCCTCATCAATTATCTGGTGGTGAACAACAACGTGTTGCAATTGCTAGAGCATATGCAATGCAGCCTAAATTATTATTTGCTGATGAACCAACTGGTAATTTAGATCCAACAACCGGTGCTAAAATTGTCGATCTATTAATGAATATAAATGAAGAACAACATACTACTTTAATTTTAGTTACACACGATGATTATCTAGCAAAACGTTGTAAACATTGTTTTGAACTTATTAATGGAACGCTGCAACCAAGATGAATTCAAATACTATTTTGTTAGCACTTCGATTATTTTATCGAGAACTTAAAGCTAGAAATTTTAATATTATTTTACTTGCTTTAACACTTGCTATTACTTTATTAACAACAGTAAATCTATATGCTGACCGCTTAAATCGCGCCATTTATAATCAAGCAAGTGAGTTAATTGGCGGCGATTTAATTGTACAAAGTGCGCTTTCTTTTAACGATAATTTAGATAACAAAGCAAAAGAATTTCATTTGCAAACTGCGAAATTTATTTTTTTCCCCACTATGTTACGCATTGATGAACGTTTGCAACTTGTTAGCTTAAAAGCTGTTAGTGACAATTATCCATTACGTGGGAAAATTAATTTAAAAAACAATGCAGACACCAACATCATACAAACCACCTACGCGCCACAAAAAAATGAAATTTGGCTTGATACTCGCATTATGCAAATTCTTAATTTAAAACTTGGAGATAAAGTTACTATTGGCAACAGTCAATTTAAGTTTACTAAAATTTTAATTTCTGAACCTGATGTAGGAAATAATTTTATTAATCTAGCGCCAAGAGCATTAGTTAATTTAAATGACATTATTAAAAGTGATATTTTACAACCTGGTAGTCGCATCAATTACACGCAATTAATTGCTGGAAATGACAAGCAAATAGCTAACTTTACTGCTTGGTTAAAAGCTAATTTAACTATCGACCAAAAACTAATTAGTGCACGTGATAATTCTAATCAGTTGACACCATTAATTGATAATTCTCTTAGTTTTTTAAATTTAGTTATTTTCATTTGCGTCATATTAAGTGGCATTGCAATTGCTGCATCAAGTTACCGGTTCTATCAAAGACAACAAATGACTGCTGCACTATTTAAATGTTTTGGATTAAGTCAAGCTCAGGTGCTGATCATTTATTTTTTACAATTACTATTTTTAGCTATTATTTCAAGTTTAATCAGTATTTTGTTAGCAATAATTTTGCAATTTTCAATTGATGTTATTGCAAAAAACCTACTTACGTTTGAACTTCCAGCTTTTAGCTACAAACCTATTTTTGAAACATTTTTAAGCGCTACCGTATTATTATTTTTATTTTCGCTACCAAATTTTATTCATTTTAAATACATCAAAACCAAACAACTACTAAGAAATGAAAATAACATTAATTTTAAATCGTCATTTGTTATTTATTACCTTACTGCTTTATTTACTAGTTTATTTTTATTATGGCTGACTAAAAATTTTAAATTAACTTTAATTTTTAGTTCTTCGGTATTAATAACTGTTATTAGTTTAATGCTGTTAATACAAATTATTTTTTATTTTATTTTTAAATTACCGCGACCTTTTTCCAATCCTTATAAACTAGGATTAAATAATACTGCTCGCTATTCCATAAGCAGCATCTTACAAATCACTAGTTTTGGATTAGTGGTGATGTTATCAATGATGATTTTTTTCATTAAAGATGATTTATTAAATCAGTGGCT
>CAZYCO010000027.1:6571-18719 GCA_964645885.1 uncultured Gammaproteobacteria bacterium | reverse complement strand
AATAAAATTAATAATGCATTTTTCTATCCAATTAGTAGAGGACGTTTAATTAAACTTAATAACGTGCCGATTCAGATTGCTGAAAAGAATAAACAGCATAATGCCCTGAGAAGAGAATTAAATTTAACTTGGACCTTGGCGTTGCCCAATGATAATCAGATCGTTAAAGGTAAATGGTTTGATGAGAGTAATATCAGTAAAAATAAAATCTCGCTTGAACAATCACTTGCTGAGATACTTGGATTTAAATTAGGGGATATTTTAACCTTTCAAATTGGTGATAAATTAATTTCTGCAACTGTTACTAGTATTCGATATGTAGATTGGAATTCATTTCAGCCTAATTTTTATGTAATTTTTCCACCAAAAGTTATTGAAGATTTCCCTTATACTTGGCTTACAGCAATTCATCTTAATGATGCTCAAAAAATTTCATTAAAAAAATTAATAGATCAATTCCCTAACTTAACTATTTTTGACGTTGATTTTTTACTATCTGAAGCGAAACGTTTATTTAAAAATTTATCTATGATTATTGAAATATTATGGATATTTTCTTTGATCGCAAGCGCGCTTATTTTTTATGCAGTGTTAATTAACAGTTTGGATGAAAGAAGACAGCAAGTAAAAATTCTTCACCTACTTGGGGCAAGTCAAAAATTTATAAAAAAAATGTTATTAACGGAAATATTTTCATTTGGTTTAACTGCAGGCATATTGGGTTGTGTTTTCGCGGAATTTTCTGCTGCTGTTTTTGCCAAAAAGTATTTTAATTTAATTTTAACTTTGAATATCCCCTCATTATTTATAGCGATTATTTGCGCGAGCAGTTTAATCAGCATATTTGGTTATATGTTATTAAAACCAATGGTAATGCCGATAAATAGTAACTCAATGCGATAAATAAAATATGTTTAATTTTTTATATTCTTCTTCTCTATTTTGTGGATTACTTTTAAATAAATAAACTTTATCAATCAAAATTTCCTGAGGTAATAAACGAAATTCCTGTTCGAAATTTTCTTCTTTGATTTCTACTTCATGAACGCGTGCCAAAGTAATGTGTGGCAAGAAAACGCGTGTTTCTTTTGCAATTTCACATGTTTCTAATGCTTTATTCACATCTGCGTAAAGTTTTGCTAACTCTTCTGTTAAGCGTAAATTGATGGCCAAAACATGCGGCCTATTTTTAGGAAAGAAAGAAATATTTTTTAAGATTAACTTTAACGGTGGATGATTTTTTAATGTTTGCTCAACTGCATGATGAATTTTATCAATTTGGTTTTCTTCAATATTGCCAAGAAATCGAAGAGTAAAATGAATTTTATTTAGTATTGCCCAGTTCAGCTCACATTTTTTAATTAATTTTTTTTCTAACTTATCAATTACTATCTCAATATTTTTTTTAAATGTGTCTGAGAAATCACAACCGATAAAAAGTCGATGATAAAGTTCGCTCATTTGAAAATCCTTTTGTAGTAAAAATAAAAAAGGAGACCGAAGTCTCCTTTAAAAATCTAATTCCAATTTAAATTGTAGACGTAATTTCTTTAATGAAATTTGGATCTTCTTCAATTTCTGGAAGATTTTCAGGTTTATTGTATTGTTGAGCGATATGCGCAAATTTCTTTTGAACAATTTGATCATCCACTCTAAATTTTACTGCTAAGAATAAGGTCACAGCAGATAAAATAGCTATCACCATAAAATCTACACCAAACGGTAAAATATTTTTACCACCACCAAAACCGCCTAGATAAGAAATCAGAGCAATACCAGCAAAATAAAACCATATCCAAATAGATGGTTTAAAATCGAGTTGTATTTCTCTAGCACGCGGCGAAACGATGCGGTAACCAATATAAAAACCTAAACACAATAATAAAAAGATATCGAGTTTGGAAATAACTTCCCAGCCAGTCCAATAACTCATTAAGGTACAAATGAAGAATGCTAAGAAACTCCAAAGATGTACGAGCGGAATTTTAAAACCGCGTTGTTGCTTTGGTAATTGATAACGCAACACTAATAAACAGATTGGACCTAGTGCATATGAAAATGCCATCAACGAACTAATAAATTCCATCATTTTTTGCCAACCTGGGAATGGCAAAAAGAACAACATACCTAGTACAAAATTCACTAAAATTGCATAAACAGGAATACCTTGCTTATTCATCATTTCAGTGAACATTGGCATTTGTTTGTTATGCCCCATTGCTTGCAAAATACGCGCGCCGGAAGTGACATAAATTAAGCCTGCACCCATTGGTGCAACCATGGTATCAATGTACAACAACGCTAATATAAAGACGCTACCAATCCCTAATAACAAAGTAATTAAAGGACTTTTTGCACCACTAAAAGTTAATTGAGTCCAACCATTTGCTAATGCGTCCGCAGGTACCGCACCTAAGAATGCAACTTGCAATAAAATATAAACCAACATACAGGCAATAATACTTCCAATTAATGCAACTGGAATGGTACGTCGTGGGTTACTTGCTTCACCGGCCATTTCAACAACGGTTTTAAAACCGTTATACGCAAATACAATTCCACCTGCTGAAATAGCTTGGAATACACCGCGCCATCCTGCAGCAAAGAAGCCATGTGAAGTAAAATTTGATGATTTAAAACCATAAATGATTAAAGCAAGCGCAGCGATTACAGGAATAACTAATTTCCAGATTGCGATTGCATTATTAAGACGTAGTACCCAACGTAGTGAGTAAATGTTCATCACACTGAAAAAGATCATAAGTAGTGTTGCAACAAAATAGCCTAAATGACTTAACGCGCCACTTTCGCCTCCAGTTTCAGAAATCAGTCCTGAAAAAGAAGGGATAAATGATGCATATTGCAACACAGCTTGAACTTCGATTGGAGCAATTACAGCAACGCTCAACCAGCTAATCCAGCCTAAAACAATACTAACTAATGTACCGTGAGTGATATGAGGAAAATGAGAGCTTCCACCAGGAACTGCTAACATTGTTGATAATTCAGCAAAAGTAAAAGCAACAATTAAAACGAGAAATGCACCAAGTACCCAAGAGACTATCGCAGCAGGACCTGCAATTTTGCTACTGAAATAGCCACTAAATAACCAGCCAGAACCAATAATTGTTGTAACTGAGCACAGTAACATACTCATCGGTCCAATCATTCGTTTGTAATTTTTGTCCATAGAGAAACTCCAATGGTGGATGAAAATATGGAAAGAACGTTTTGATATTGGTTTAAAAAACTTGCGTTACTTTAGCACAGTGACAAAAGAATTCACCCCTTTGAAAACATTTGAAGATTTTTTAAATGAAGGAAAGGTTAAATATTGAGCTTTGGTGGGCACGAAGCATACGCTCTTTTACTCATCCTACAGAGATATTGTGAAGATCAATCACATGTTCATATCTTCAAAAAATTGTTTGATTCTATTGACCCAGCCACTACTTTTAGGACTATGAATTTTTGGGTTTTTTTCGAGTGACTCTTCAAACTTTTTCAAACATTCTTTTTGTTCTGCATTTAAATTGATAGGGGTCTCTACAATAACTCTACAAAATAAATCCCCTATTCCACCTTGGCGCATCGATTTCACACCTTTGCCACGCAAGCGATAAACTCGACCAGACTGAGTTTCAGGTGATACTTTTAATTTCACTCGTCCTTCTAATGTAGGCGCATCTACTTCGCCGCCTAAAGCTGCGGTCGTAAAACTAATTGGAACATCGCAATATAAATTGTTGCCATCACGCTCAAAAATATCATGCGGCTTAACAGAAATTTGTATGTATAGATCTCCTGGTGGTGCGCCATGGGTACCTGCTTCGCCTTCACCTGCTAATCGAATGCGGTCACCATTATCAACACCTGATGGAATTTTCACTGAAAGTGTTTTTTGTTCACGTACACGTCCTTGTCCAAAACAGGCATGACACGGATCACTGATTACTTCACCTTCACCATGGCAAGTTGGACATGTTTGCTGAATGGAAAAAAAGCCTTGTTGCATACGTATTTGCCCGTGGCCATCGCAAGTTGCGCATTTTTTTGGCTTAGAACCTGGTTTGGCACCGCTACCAGTACAAGTTTTACAAACGATCCAAGTTGGAACATGAATTTCTTTGGTAATACCGCGAACAGCATCTTCTAATGTTAATTCGATAGCAATGCGCATATCTGCGCCCTGGCGGCTACGACTTTGTCCTCTACCTGCTTGCGCGCCAGCACCTGCAGCCCCACCAAAAATTTCACTGAAAATATCGCCAAAAGCGTCAGAAAAACTAAATCCGCCAGCAGCACCTTGGAAACCACCAAAGCCGCCAAAGCCACCCATACCTGCAGCACTTGGATCGACCCCTGCATGACCAAATTGATCGTAAGCTTGGCGTTTTTTGTTATCGCGCAATATTTCATACGCTTCTTGGATTTCTTTAAATTTCTCCTCGGCTTCTTTATTACCTTGATTGCGATCAGGGTGATATTTCATTGCAAGACTACGATATGCTTTTTTAATTTCAGCATCACTTGCTGTCTTTTGAACGCCTAGTACTTCATAGAAATCACGTTTGGTGGTCATAATATTTTCCGAATATGAAAACGGTGGGCATGCGACAATGTCGCTTTGCCCACCCTACAAAAAGTTTTTTTCAGTTATTCTTTTAATTATTTCTTCTTTTTATCATCATCAACTTCTTCAAATTCTGCATCAACAACATTATCACCTTCAGCTGTTTTGTTATCTGCAGCTTGTTCTTGTCCTGCAGCAGCTTCAGCACCAGGTTGATGTTGTGCATACATTTGTTCTGCAAGCTTAGCTGACTTATCACTCAATTCTTTAGTTAGTGATTCAATTTTATCTTTATCATCACCTTTCATTGCTTCACGTAATGCTGCAATTGTAGTTTCAATTTGTTTCTTTTCATCTTCAGAAACCGTTACTTTAGGTTCCTTCAGTGTTTTTTCAACTGCATGAATGATTGCATCTGCACTATTACGCGCAGCAACTAATTCTTTAAATTTACGATCGTCATCAGCATGTGCTTCAGCATCTTTCACCATGCGTTGAATTTCGTCTTCAGATAATCCAGTTGATGCTTTAATAACAATCGATTGCGCTTTACCAGTTGCTTTATCTTTTGCAGATACATGCAAAATACCATTGGCATCAATATCAAATGTCACTTCAACTTGTGGTACACCACGCGGCGCAGGTGGAATATCTGCTAAATCGAAACGACCTAATGATTTGTTATCCGCAGCACGTTCGCGTTCACCTTGTAATACATGAATCGTTACTGCAGTTTGATTGTCATCAGCGGTAGAAAATACTTGCGATGCTTTAGTTGGAATCGTGGTATTTTTTTCAATAAGTTTTGTCATTACGCCACCTAAAGTTTCGATACCAAGTGACAATGGCGTGACGTCTAAAAGTAATACGTTTTTAACATCCCCAGATAATACCGCGCCTTGAATTGCAGCACCGATTGCAACTGCTTCGTCTGGATTAACATCGCGACGTGGTTCTTTACCAAAAATATCTTTTACTGTTTGTTGTACTTTTGGCATTCGGGTTTGGCCACCTACCAAAATTACTTCATTAATATCGCTTGCAGAAACACCTGCGTCTTTCATCGCAATACGACATGGTTCAATCGTACGTTTAATTAAATCTTCAACTAATGCTTCCAATTTCGCGCGGGTAATTTTTACTAATAAATGTTTTGGACCAGATGCATCAGCAGTAATAAATGGCAAGTTCACTTCAGTTTGTTCACTAGAAGATAATTCAATTTTTGCTTTTTCTGCTGCTTCTTTTAAACGTTGCAAAGCAAGTGGATCTTTACGTAAATCGATACCTTGCTCTTTTTTAAATTCGTCAATGATGTAATCCATTAAACGTGCATCAAAATCTTCACCACCTAAATGGGTATCACCATTGGTTGCTAATACTTCGAATTGATGTTCGCCGTTTACATCTGCAATTTCGATAATTGAGATATCGAACGTACCACCACCTAAGTCATACACAGCAATTTTTGAATCGCCTGGTTTTTTATCCAAACCATAAGCAAGTGCTGCAGCAGTTGGTTCGTTAATAATACGTTTAACATCCAACCCAGCAATCTGTCCTGCATCTTTTGTTGCTTGTCGTTGCGCATCATTAAAATAAGCAGGAACAGTAATAACTGCTTCTGTCACTTTTTCGCCTAAATAGTCTTCCGCAGTTTTTTTCATTTTGCGTAATACGTCTGCAGAAATTTGTTGTGGCGCCATTTTTTTACCGCCTGCATTAATCCAGGCATCACCATTGTCTGCCGCTTCAACTTTGAACGGCATGGAGTCTTTACTGCGTTGTACTTCTGCATCGCTAAATTTACGGCCAATAAAGCGTTTTGCAGAATAAACTGTGTTTTCAGCATTGGTGGCCGCCTGGTTTTTAGCAGGACGTCCACTACGCACTTCGCCATTAGGCATATAAGCAACGACTGATGGAGTGGTTCTATCGCCTTGGTCATTTTCGATAACACGTGGCCTGTCGCCTTCCATTACGGCAATGCATGAATTCGTAGTTCCTAGGTCAATTCCGATAATCTTACCCATGTTGTTTCTCCCAAAAATGTATCTGTTTATAACTAGCTATGTGGGGACGAAGTAAAGGTTTTCAAGGCCTTATTTACTCATCATCCTCTGGAAAATTTTCTGGCTTCTTCGCAACTATCACCCGCGCCGGACGTAATACTCGATCATGAATGAGATAGCCTTTTTGCATGACAGATAAGATGGTATTAGGCGCAACTTTTAAACTGTCTTCTGTTTTCATTGCTTGATGAATGCCTGGATCAAACATTTGCCCTTCTGGATTAATTTGTTTGATTGAAAATTTTTCTAATGTTGACAGTAATAATTTAAGTGTTAATTCAACACCATGTCGCAATGATTTAATGGATGCATGATCGCCTTCACTTGCGATTAAAGCATGTTCCAAACTATCAACAACCATAAGCAACTCGGTTGCAAAATTTTCAATGGCATAACGTCTTGCATCCTGGAGATCGCGATCACATCTACGTCGTGCATTTTCTAAATCAGCGCGACCACGCAATACTAAATCCCAATGCTCTTTTGCTTTTGCTTCTGCAGCAGCTAGTAGTTCAGTGAGTTTTGAAATTTCTTGCATCGCATCAGTTAATCTTTTGGCATCAAATGCTGCTTCTTGATCTGTATTATTTTCATTTGCGTTTAGTTCGGATGGAACTAAATCATCATGATGTTTATTAGTCATTCACTCTTTCTCCTAGAAATTTTTTTTGCATGTTAAACACATGGGGATGAATGAAATAATTTCAAGAAGATTGGTAAAAGAATTCACTTCTCCCCACGAGAGCGTTGTTGCATAAATGTTAATTCGCCTCTCCCATCGGGAGAGGCCGACGCGTAAGCGGCGGGTGAGGGAGATCTATTTTTATTTATTCTCCTCACCTGCTCACGCTTTGCGTGTGCGACCTCTCCCGCTGGAGAGGTGAAAACGATTCGATTACCATCACCTAAATTATTTATTGACCACAAATAAGGAAATTCCATGTCGAATAAATTTCAAACTATTGGCATTTACGGCAGACATCGTACCGAACACATTGAAGATACCTTATGGCAATTAATCGACTTACTTAAAAAATTAAAAAAAGACGTTATTGTTGAGGAATCAACCTTACGCGATCCTTCATTAAAATCGGTTTCATATGAAAAACTAGGTAAAGAATGTGATTTAGTTATTGTAGTAGGTGGCGATGGTAGTTTATTACACGCAGCGCGCGCTGTTCTTCCATTTAATACTCCTATATTAGGCATCAATCGTGGTTTTCTTGGTTTCTTAACTGATATTTCGCCAAAAGATATGGAACGTCCTATTACAGAAATTCTAGCCGGCAATTTTATTGAAGAACCACGTTTCATTTTAGAAGCCAAAATAAAACATCACACCAATGTGCTTTCAACTCAAACTGCTTTAAATGATGTAGTATTACTGCCGGGTGAAGTCGCACACATGATTCGTTTTGATGTATTTGTAAATGATGAATTAATGTCTGAACATCGAGCAGATGGTTTAATTATTAGCACGCCTACTGGTTCTACAGCTTATTCATTATCAGGCGGTGGACCAATTTTACATCCAACATTAAACGCAATCGCAATTGTGCCAATGTTTCCACATACATTAAGTAGTAGACCTATCGTTGTGCATGGCGAAGATAAAATATCTATTCAAATCGATATGGATAATGAAACTTCGCCAAATATTAGTTGTGATGGTTCAGAGCGAATTACCATCAAACCAGGTGATAAAATTGAAATTTCACGCGCAGCAAATCAATTACGATTAATTCATCCGAGCGATTATAGTTATTTTCAAACGCTTCGAACTAAACTCGGTTGGCAAAATGCTAAAGTTTAAATCATATTGAGCATCAACATGTTGACACATTTACAAATAAAAAATTTTACAATTATTGAAGAAGTTGAAATCAGTTTTCAAAACGGTATGACTGTTTTCACCGGTGAAACTGGTGTGGGTAAATCTATTTTGTTTGATGCGCTAATTTTAGCCTTAGGCGGACGCTCAGATAGTCGTTTCATTCGTAATGGCAAAGAACAAGCTGAAATTACTGCTTGTTTTGATATTACCAAATTAGAAGATGCACAAAATTGGCTAACAGAACATGATATTAAAAAAAGTGATGAATGTTTTTTACGTCGTGTTTTAACAACTGATGGCCGCTCTCGTGCGTATATCAATCAACAATTAGTTCCTGTTCAATCCTTACAACAATTTAGCGAACTTTTAATTGAAATTCATGGTCAACATGAACAACAACATTTATTAAAACGCGAACATCAACGTAAATTATTCGATGAATTTTCAAATAACGAAGCGTTATTACTTGAAATAAAAGCCATTTATCAACAATGGCGTGAATCAAAAGAAAAACTAGAGAAATTAAAAACTCAAGGTGATCAAACTGCGCGTAAATCATTACTCGAATATCAAATTGAAGAATTAAAAGCATTAAACTTACAAGAAAATGAATTTGAAGAATTACAACAACAAAACAAAAAAATATCTGAACGTGAGTCAGTATTAAAAGCAGCGCAACAAGCATTGTGGGTATGCCAAGAAAACCATGAAGCAAACTTGTTAGCATTATTAAATCAAAGTCAATTTGCGCTCGAATTATTTAAAAATCACGATAAAAATATCGAAAATGCTTATAACATTTTTTCTGAAAGTTTAATTTTAATTCAAGAAGCGTGTAACGAATTATCAAATTTTTTATCTGACACCGATCTTGATAATGAGAGTGCACAAGCCATTCAAGAACGATTAGAAAAAATTTATGATTTAGCACGTAAACATAAAGTACGTGCTGCAGAATTATTTCAACATCAACAGCAATTAGAACAAGAATTATTCGAAATTGTTAATAACGAATTACCTATTCAACAATTAGAGAAAAATATTACCGAACTTGAAAAGAAATATCGTGATGTTGCAATGCAGCTCACGATTAAACGCCAAGATAATTTAAAAACATTTAACGAAAAAATTTCAGAACGTGTTCGTATGCTAGGTATGCCAAACAGCGAATTTGAAGCCAATATTATTCCATATGATGAAATTGAACCGCGTTTAGCAGGTAATGAACAAATTGAATTTTTAGTCAAAATGAATCCAGGACAACCACTTGCATCACTAGCAAAAGTTGCATCGGGTGGTGAATTATCGCGTATTAGTTTGGCAATTCATGTGATTAGTGCGCAATTAAACTCAACTGCTACTTTAATTTTTGATGAAATTGATACCGGTATTGGCGGTACAACTGCAGCTATAGTTGGTAAATCTTTACGCGAGTTGGCGCATCATGTTCAAGTATTGTGTGTTACTCATCTAGCGCAAGTTGCAGCATTTGGACATCAGCATTTGCAAGTACAAAAACATACAGATAATGAAAATACTTTTTCAAAAATAGAATTGTTGAACAAAAAATCACGCATTCAAGAAATCGCTCGCATGATCGGTGGTATGACTGTTAATCAACAAACACTTGCTCATGCCAAAACCTTGTTAGCGGAATGTGAAGATTAATTTGGTAGGCACGTCGCACGTTACACGTGCTTCCCTTACCCATATGAATACATGCTTGATATGTATAAATGTAAATTTGGTTAGAAGAATTTATTTTCTATCGCCTTGGCAGTTCGGACATAAACCATAAATATTTAAAGCATGATCAGTCATTTTAAATCCTGCTTTTTCAGCAATATTTTGTTGACGCTGTTCAATCACGTCATCAATAAATTCTTCAACTCGGCCACACTTACAGCAGACTAAATGATCATGATGCGTTCCTTGATCTAATTCAAATACCGCTTGATCGCCTTCAAATTTATGCTTCTTAATTAAACCTGCTTGTTCAAATTGAGTTAGTACACGATAGATGGTTGCTAAACCCACTTCAATATTCGCTTTAAGTAGGATTTGATAAATATCTTCCGCACTTAAATGGCGATTTTCTGCTTGTTTTAAAATTTCTAAGATTTTCATTCTTGGTTCTGTGACTTTAAGTCCAGCTTGTTTCAAATCATCTTGACGTTCTGCTGATTGCTCTTTGTTTCCCATCACATTCTCCGCTACTATATTAATGAAAATCTGAAATTGGCTATCATGCTTTGCGTTTAGATTGTCTGCAAATTTATTCTTTAATTGTAGGGAGGCGTATACACATGAAATGGCTTAGCAAAAAATTTATTACACAAACTGTCATTTTATCGCTTTTCATTGCTCTTAGTGCTTGCGGTCCACTTGCTCCAGCAAAACCAAATATTCAACAAGGTAATGAAATTACCGAGTCAGAAATTAATCGAATTAAAATGGGTATGACTAAAGAGCAAGTTGCTGCAGCTGTTGGTTCACCTATCCTGCTCAACATCTTCCGCCAAGATGAATGGAATTATGTTTACACTACATCAGGTGAACATCAGCCATTCAAAGAAAAATTAGTTTCAGTTCAATTCCAAAATAATCAAGTTGTAAATATTCAAAAAAGTAATTATCAACGTTGATTAACACAAGGTGGGCAAAGCGTTAGCGTGCCCACCAACATTTAAATGATGAAGATGCTCTAAGCTTCGTTTACTATTTTGCCCGCTCTATAAACTCATGTTAATTTAATCATTATTTTCAGATCGGATTTAATTCATTATGCGCAACACAAAAACACTTTTTATTACCTTTATTCTTTTCGTTTTTACACTAACTGCTTGCAGTAAAAACCCACTTGTTAGTCCAATTAACAATTTACCGCAACCACAACAAGCGGAAGCGTATATAACAAATCCGCAAAGCGAATCATTATTACTTTCAGCGCAAGCACAAAATGCTGAAGCGCAGCAATATCGTCAAAAATATTTTTCACCGTGGGATCAAAGTAGAGATTTTAGATATTTTGATCGCAAAAAAAGAATTTCCATTGCGCGTGAACAAAATAATACGTTGCGTAGTTTAGTTGTTCGTAAAAATTACGGCGCGAATTTCCATGAATTATCACGTGATTGGATCAACAACATTTCAAACAATATGCATATGTCGTCTTTTCCTAATAGTAATCGTTCTGCAGTTATTGTTCATAACACCCCACTTCGTGCATTACCAACTTTAGAACCTGCTTTCAACAACTACAATTTACCAGGCGAAGGTTTCCCATTTGATAATTTGCAATATCAAGCGTTATGGGTCGGTACACCAGTGCATGTTAGCCATATTTCACGTGATGGCGCTTGGGCATTAGTTGTAGCAGCAACTATGTACGGTTGGGTCAGTACCAACGATATCGCTTATGTAAATAGTAAATTCATAAATCAATGGCGTGATAATCCGCAAGTTGCGATTATTAAAAATCACACATCGGTTCACGATCAAAATGGTAAATTCCGTTTTGATGGTCGTATCGGCATGTTATTACCACGTAGTGGATCTAGTATTTTAATTCCAGTTGCTGATTTGGATAACAATGCAGTTATACGCACTGGTCGTATTAACCCATCTGCTTATACCAATTTCCCAACACCAGTGACCAAACAACGTTTT
>CAZYCO010000027.1:5102-6561 GCA_964645885.1 uncultured Gammaproteobacteria bacterium | reverse complement strand
GACTGGAGTTCAGACGTGTGCTCTTCCGATCATTATTAGGTGAACCATATGGTTGGGGCGGACTCTATGGTTATAGAGATTGTTCACAAACATTAATGGATATTTACACACCATTCGGTATTTGGTTACCACGTAATTCACGTGCGCAATTATCAACACGTTCACACGTTGATTTATCTGGTATGTCTAAAAAAGAAAAACAACAATACATTGCAAAAAATGGCAAACCATTGTTGACCTTACTTGGCTTACCTGGACACGTCACACTTTATATCGGACAAAAAGATAATCAGGGTTATGTCTTCCATGATTTCTGGGGATTACGTACCAGTGATTTATTTAAAAATGTTGGGCGTGGTGTTGTCGGTCAAACCGTCATTACTCCACTTACATTTGGTGCAGGTATTCCGCGTGTTGATTACACATTGATTGAAGCTGTAACAACGATGACTTATTTAGATCAGCCTATATCATAAATATTCATTACTTCCCTCTCCTGCATTGCGGGAGAGGGTGTTCACGCTTGTCGTGAACGGGTGAGGGTTTATTAGTAGAAACCGAACGGTGGACAAAGCGACATCGTCGCGTGCCCACCAATATTAGAAGGAACCAGGATGACCATTCTACAAACCAATATCGATACCAATAGCAAGGATTTTCATCAAAACAAAGAAGCAATGACTGCTCTTGTTTCTGAGCTACAACAAATAACAGCAAAAATTGCGCTAGGCGGAAATGAACAAGCACGCGCACGTCACAAACAGCAAGGTAAATTATTTGTACGTGAACGTATCGATTTATTACTCGATCCTGATTCACCATTTTTAGAATTATCAGCAATGGCTGCTTATCAAGTGTATGA
The DNA here is from genome assembly GCA_964645885.1 of uncultured Gammaproteobacteria bacterium. Lineage (GTDB taxonomy): Bacteria > Pseudomonadota > Gammaproteobacteria > CAZYCO01 > CAZYCO01 > CAZYCO01. Next base: position 5,699 of record CAZYCO010000027.1, on the reverse strand, counting down.
CGATGACATTTCAGCAGCGGGAGTTGTTGCAGGTATTGGCCGAATTTCAAATCAAGAATGCATGATCATTGCGAATGATGCGACAGTAAAAGGTGGAACGTATTATCCTTTAAGCGTTAAAAAACATTTACGTGCTCAAAGCATTGCAGAACAAAATCATTTACCTTGTGTTTATTTAGTTGATTCTGGTGGCGCTTATTTACCACTACAAGATGAAGTATTTCCTGATAAAGATCATTTTGGTCGCATCTTTTTCAATCAAGCCAATATGTCTGCCAAAAACATTCCACAAATCGCAGTTGTAATGGGTTCATGTACTGCTGGTGGTGCATACGTTCCTGCAATGGCAGATGAAAGTATTATGGTACGCAATCAAGCGACTATTTTTTTAGGCGGCCCGCCGCTTGTAAAAGCTGCAACTGGTGAAGTAGTCACACCAGAAGAATTAGGTGGTGCAGAAGTACATTGTAAAACATCTGGCGTTGCTGATCATTATGCAGAAAATGATACGCACGCTTTATATATAGCAAGACGTGTTGTATCTAATCTTAATCGACAAAAACCAAATCAACTTGTAACACGTACCGTTACAGAACC
>CAZYCO010000027.1:2329-5083 GCA_964645885.1 uncultured Gammaproteobacteria bacterium | reverse complement strand
AAGAATTATATGGCATCGTGCCTTGTGATTTACGTAAGCCATACGATGTACGTGAAGTAATTGCACGTATTGTTGATGGTTCTGAATTTGATGAATTCAAAGCAAATTATGGCACCACATTAGTTTGTGGTTTTGCTCATTTATATGGCTACCCTGTTGGTATTATTGGTAACAACGGCATTTTATTTAGCGAATCAGCAGTCAAAGGTACACATTTCATTGAGCTTTGTTGTCAACGCAATATTCCACTTATCTTTTTACAAAATATCACTGGTTTCATGGTTGGGAAAAAATATGAAGCATCTGGTATTGCAAAACACGGCGCCAAAATGGTGATGGCAGTAGCATGTGCCAACGTTCCTAAATTAACGGTGATGTTAGGTGGTAGTTTTGGCGCTGGAAATTACAGTATGTGCGGTCGCGCATACGATCCAAATTTTTTGTGGACTTGGCCTAATTCAAGAATTTCAGTAATGGGCGGCGAACAAGCTGCAAATGTACTGGCACAAGTTACACGCGATAAAAAAGCTAAATTAAACGAATCATGGACAGAACAAGAAGAAGCATTATTAAAAAAACCAATACTCGAGCAATATGAACGTCAAGGTCATCCATTTTATGCCAGCGCAAGATTATGGGATGACGGCATTATTGATCCCGCTGATACAAGACGCGTGTTAGGTTTAAGTCTTTCAACTTGTTTGAATGCTCCAATTAAACCAACTCATTTTGGTGTATTTAGAATGTAATTCTACTCACAGCAATTGGATTTTCGGCAAGGCGCTGCGAGTGTGAGTAACCGAAGCGTACATATAAGTACGTGAGGATTACGAACCGAGCAGCAACACAGTCGAAAATTCAAGTGCGAAGAGTATTTTTTATAAGGAATGATTCATGGCTGCAGATGATTACCTACACTTTGAAAAACAAGCAAATGGCATTGCGACACTGGTACTTAATCGTCCTGAATTGCGTAACGCTTTCGACGATGCCCTACTCGGATATCTAGCTGAAAAATTACATGAAATAAATCGAGATGATCAGATCCGTGTTGTGATACTCAAAGCCAATGGCAAAAGTTTTTGCGCGGGTGCTGATATCAATTGGATGCAGCGCATGATTAATTATTCATATAAAGAAAATATAGATGACGCTCGCAAGTTAACTGAAATGTTTACCTCATTAAAACAGTTATCTAAACCTACTATTGCGATGGTACATGGTGATGTATTTGGTGGTGGTAATGGTTTAGTCGCATGTTGCGATATAGCAATCTCAAGCCGAACCGCACAGTTTTGTTTTTCCGAAGTTAAACTTGGATTAATTCCTGCTGTTATTAGTCCATTTGTAGTTGAAAAAATAGGCCAAAGTTTTGCATCACGTTATTTTTTAACTGCAGAAATTTTCTCTGCAGAAACTGCAAAACAAATCGGTTTAGTGCATGAAATTGTTGAAGAACAAGACTTACATGCTAAAGCTATGTCCTTTGCTGAAATACTATTAAAAAACAGTCCTAATGCTTTAACCGAAACAAAAATTTTATTACGCACCATTTCGCAAAAACATATTTCAAACGAAGTATTAAATTTTACAGCACAAAAAATGGCGGAGTTACGTGCATCAGATGAAGGACAAGCTGGATTAAAAGCTTTTTTAAATAAAGAAAAAGCACCGTGGGTGAAATAAACGAGAAAGAACCTTTACCTCTCCCACAAAGGGATAGGTGAAAAATAAGAGATAAGGACTTGTATTTATGATCATCAAACGCTTACTAATAGCAAACCGCGGAGAAATTGCTTGCCGCATCATGCGTACAGCACAACGCTTAGGCATACATTGTATTGCCATTTATTCCGACGCAGATGCAAATAGTTTGCACGTCAAAATGGCAGATAGTGCTTATCGTGTAGGCCCTGCGCCAAGCAAAGAAAGTTATTTAAATATTCCTGCAATTATTGCAATTGCGAAAAAATATCAAGCAGATGCTATTCATCCTGGTTATGGTTTTTTATCTGAGAATGCACAATTTGCTGAAGCAGTACGTAACGAAAATATTTGTTTTGTCGGTCCTTCTACTGCTGCTATTCGCGCAATGGGCAATAAAGATGAAGCGAAATCAATGATGGCGAATGCAAAAGTACCTGTAGTTGCAGGTTATCACGGTGATGATCAATCAACGGAAACCTTAAAAAAACATGCTGAAAAAATAGGCTTTCCTTTACTCATTAAAGCAGCAGCAGGCGGCGGTGGTAAAGGTATGCGCATTGTTCATGAAAAATCAGAATTAGAACATGCAATTATGGGTGCTAAACGTGAAGCACAAGCAAGTTTTAATGATGAAAAATTAATTTTAGAAAAATATATTTCTCCAGTACGTCATATTGAAGTGCAATTGCTGGGCGATGAACATGGCAATGTTGTGCACTTGTTTACTCGCGACTGCTCTATTCAACGTCGTCATCAAAAAATTGTAGAAGAAGCAACAGCGCCAAATATGCCTAAAAAAGTAGCGGATCAAATCGCACTTGCTGCAATTCAAGTTGCTAAGACAATTTCATACAGCAATGCTGGCACGGTTGAATTTTTATTAGATGAAAAAAATAATTTTTATTTCATGGAAATGAACACTCGTTTGCAAGTCGAACACCCTGTAACGGAAATAGTTACAGGTATGGATTTAGTTGAATGGCAATTGAAAGTTGCGAGCGGCGAAAAACTACCCTTCTCACAGCAACAAATTGCACAACAAGGACA
>CAZYCO010000027.1:0-2304 GCA_964645885.1 uncultured Gammaproteobacteria bacterium | reverse complement strand
ATCCTTACAATGAATTTTTACCCAGCACTGGACAACTCGTGCATTTGAAATTTCCAACTATTGATGAACATACCCGTATTGAAACAGGCGTACAAAGTGGCGATAGCATAAGCCGATATTATGATCCAATGATTGCTAAATTAGTTGTTTATGGTGATGACCGATCACAAGCAATTGCACGGATGACTCATGCACTGGCGCAAACTCAAATCGTAGGTGTTAAAAATAATGTGTCATTTTTACAGCAAATTATTTCGTTGCCTGCTTTTGCAAACAGCGAATTACGTACTTCTTTTTTAAAAGAAAATGAACAGGCAATTCATACGCCTATTGAGATTTGTTTTGAAACTATTGCGTTAGCGCTTGCACAGCAATGGTCGAAAATTGCGTCACAACATTCAAAAACAATATCGCCATGGCAAATCAAAGATCAATTCCGTTTAAATTTACCTCGTCAAAGAACATTTCATTTTGAAATAAACAATCAAAAATTCGATGTTATTGTGACCTGTCATCAAGATTCTTTGCAATTTATGTGGCATGGCACATTTTATGTTTTTCGTATGGAACAATTATCTGACATCGAATTTAGAGTAAATATTGAAAATCATTTGGTACAACATGGCACTGTGATTGAATATCAAAAACAATTATTTATTTTTACTGAAAAACAACAAACGCAAATTACAATATTTGATCCACTGTCCTGTTTCGAAATTCAAAAAGAAGCGACTCAAAATTTACGCGCCCCGATGCCAGGTACTGTCATTGCGGTTATGACGCAAGAAGGCGCTGAAGTGAAACCAGGCGATCAATTAGTCGTCATTGAAGCAATGAAAATGGAACACACTATACGTGCACCGCGTGCCGGTACAATCAAAGCTATTCATTGCCGTGTGGGTGAAACAGTGGAAGAAGGTGTGGAATTATTTGATTTTAAGGATGAATAACCATGTCATTTCCCAGCTTTGTTAAAATAGTTGAAGTTGGTCCTAGAGATGGACTACAAGCAGAAACAAAATTTGTTGATACCGAAACTAAAATCGAATTGATCAATCGATTATCCCAAACCGGTTTAAGTGTAATTGAAGTAACGAGCTTCGTATCAGCAAAAAAAATGCCACAACTAGCTGATCATGCTACTGTGTTTCAACAAATCGAAAAAAAACCAAATATTCATTACCCAGTATTGGTTCCAAACGTCCAAGGTTTAGAAGCAGCATTAGCAGTTGGAGTAAAAGAAATTTCTATCTTTACTGCTGCATCTGATAAATTTACCGAACGTAATATTAATTGCTCAATTGAACAAAGTTTTGAACGTTATCAACCTGTAGTTGAAATGGCGCTAAAACATAAACTACGCGTTCGAGGTTATTTATCTTGCGTAGTTGAGTGTCCTTATCAAGGCAAGACTGATCCGAATGTCGTTACAACGCTAGCTCAACGTTTATATGATATGGGCTGTTATGAAATTTCTTTAGGTGACACTATTGGCGTTGCAACGCCACTTGAAGCAATTCGCTTGTTTGAAACGGTCGCTAAAAAATTACCTATCAACATACTAGCTGCGCATTTTCATAATACTTACGGTCAAGCACTTGCAAATCTTTATGCAGTTTTACAATTAGGTGTTGCAACTATAGACAGCGCTGTTGCTGGTTTAGGTGGTTGTCCTTATGCGGTAGGTGCAACAGGAAATGTTGCAACAGAAGATGTGTTATATCTACTTGAAGGCTTAAAAATTGAGACTGGTGTTAATTTAGATAAAGTAATTGATATCGGTAATTTTATTTGCGAAAAAATGAATCGAATAAATAGTTCTAAAGTTGCTTTGGCTCACACTAAATCTTTGCTAAATAAAAATAACTTAACAAAACCTTAACTAAAAATTGCTTATAATTACCCATTTATTTTACTTTTCATTGGGTTATTAAGCATATGAAACGAATGGCACCATCTGTCCTTCCTGCTAACTCTTCAGATAACATTAAATTATTATTTAAATTGCAAGTTCCTACTAAATTATCGAAGGATTTAAAAAAGGAATTAGCCGAATTTAAAAAAAATTGTGAGTCATTATTAGATGAAAAAATAAGAACCCACCTTCTTGAATCTCCTGAATCTAATAAATTTAAATTATATTTCATGCATTTATTGAAAGATATTGACAACTCTACGCAAGAGCTTGATTCATTTTACGATGATGAAGACAAAGAAGTAGCTGCAATTTTAACTGGATCATTAAATCGAATTGTTAAAGATTGGAAAGATCTACTTAGCTTTCTAAAAAAACAATTTCCAGAT
>CAZYCO010000026.1:15429-23960 GCA_964645885.1 uncultured Gammaproteobacteria bacterium | reverse complement strand
TACTGAGCTACATCTAAACTTTTGTTTCTTACTGCAATTTCAATAACAGCTTGATGCTTTAAATCTATATCATTTAACAAATCTAGTATTTCTAAATTGTTAGACTTAACAGCAGCTAAATAAAATTCTATAGCGCTAATATCAGAAATATCATCTGGTGGTACTTCATTAGGTGCTAAGAGTTGAAATAAATGTTGTGAAACAATATTTAACTTTAATAACTCTTTCGCAATGTTGTTTTCACAACAAGATATTGAATAAAAAAGTGCGAGTTTTAAGGTAAAAAAATGATGGAATTTTCTATCGATTGGTACAGGTTGTTGCAATAAAAAAGTAAATATAGCTTGATGACCTGTAGCTGCAGCCAGTGCAAGCGGCATCATGTTGTTAAAAGAATCTGTATCAAACAGATCAATATCATTAGCCAATATTAATGCTTTAACTGCTGATAGATTGTTGTTAAAAATATGCGTTAATAAGGTTTGCTGTAATTGTGGTAGTTCTAAATCAGCCAATATTAATTGAAAAATAGCTTGATTTTTAGTTGTTGCACAAACTGCTATAGCTTCACTCGAATGTTCATCTTCATTTAAAACTGGACGATACTGCAAAAAGAATTCAACTATTTTTGGTTTTTGATGAATAACAGCAACAGTTACCGGGGTTCGATCTTTTTCATCTAACATCGATTCGAAAATATCAATAAATTGCGTGTCAACTTCTATTAATTTAGCTATCAAGTCTAATTGGTCTTGCTCAATTAAAATTTCTAATAAAATAGTTATATGAGAATTTTGTACAAAAGAAGCAGGTAAATCATTTCGATCATCGTTTAATTCGATTAAAACATCCTGAAATTTATGACACCAAATAGCAAGTTCAATAATGCTAATGTCGTCATTTAATAATGATTGTTTTGCTTCTGTATAAATAATATCGATTGCTGCTAGATTATTTTTATCACGAGCATATTGAATTAAATTTAAACCATCTCGATTTTTATTATTGAAAAACAAAGCAAAGTCGTTTGCAGTTAAATCCTTTAAACATTCTTTTAATTCTTCATTTTTACCATCACGTACTAAAATAAATAAACGTTGGATACGTAAAGAATAGTTTCCAACTGTTTCCTGATATTTTTTATGAGTGTGAGGAAGATCATTTTTATCTTGTTGGAAACGACGAATCGCAACTTTAAAGGCGATCAGATTTTCTTCATCTAAATAATCCATCATTACTTTTCTATACACTTCATCGCTATAAGTGTTGTAATTACTATCGTCGTCATCATTGTTATTGTTGTTATTATTGTTGTTATTCGATTTCAATTTTTTGCTTGAAGCTTGTGTCGTTTCTTCTTGATGTTTTTGCAGAACAACTTGTATTTTCTGAAAATGAAAATTGGAGTTTTGAAACCATATACTGTTTTTTAATTCATTAAATAGATCAAGTATGAAGGAATCGCTAGGATTTTGTTCTGTTAAAAATTTCCTTTTAAATTTTTCAAAAATACTTTGATTTTCTAAAATACTTTCAGCGGATGTTTGAAGATTGGCTGCAAGCAAAGCTTTGTAATTTATTTGTAATTCAATTAAAGCCTTTTCATAAGAATTAAGAAGATCTGCTAAATATTTAATTTTCGATTCTCTTGATAAATATAAAAAATGAGTTGAAGTTGCTAATTCAAAAAAATCTTGTTTAAGCAGGGTTTCTAAATAATCCAAATTTAATTGTTGTTCTGGTTTTCTTTTCATAAAAATTAAAATAGTAAAGGTAAAAAACTATTTTAATCGTGAGTGTATTAACAGTTTATTAAGCGCGAAAAAATCACTGGGGAATTTTAAAATTAATAATAATTTTTTATTTGCTGGATAAATATAAAATTCGATTTTTTTGGGATCATATAGATTGCATTAAAATAAAATTAAATAGTTAAAGAAAATTTAATATGCATGTTATTGATTTATAATAATTTAAATTGAGTAAATTTAATAAAAGAGAGTGAATAATGCGTTATATAATTTCTATTTTTATATTTCTTTTTTCGCTAATGTCTGCTGTCAATGTTTTTGCAACAGAAAATTGGTTATCCCAAGATTTTTTAACAGCAGCGCATAAAAGCGCAATTTTTAAGAAAATAAAAAACCCACCTTTTTTTCAACTTACATTCGATGATGCTAAACATACCGTTACTTATTCAAATGGTTTTGAAAATGTGATCGTACCTATTGAAAAAAAACAAAATGAAACAAAATCATTTGTTTATTGAAAATAATTTTATCATTTATAAAAAGACGCCTGAGGTTTTATTGGTAAAAGATATAAAAACTAAAAAAATATGGCGCTATAAAAAATCAAGCCAAACATTCGAGACTGTTTTAAATCAATATACGGTTGTTGGAACATACCAAGGAAATATTCAATTTTTTGATGATGGTCGAGTTGATGGTTTAAAACAATTTACCCATTACAACATTTGTTATGCTGGTGATTGCGAAACGCAAAATGAAACATCTAAAAATTTGATTATTTTTTCTAATGCACAGAATGAAAATGTTTATGTTGCTTGGCAATTCACAACCAAAAAGACATTGGAGTTATATCAATTGAAAAATGCTGCTGTGCCAGGTGACATGCCAGTTTATAAGCTACAAAAGAAGTGGATGGTGTTGAAAAAAAATAAATAAGTTGAGTTAGATAAAACAAAGCCACAGCAATAACATGACTGTGGCTTTCTATATTTTTATTAAATACTTAAATCAAATTTAATACCTTGAGCAAGTGGTAATGCGCTGCCCCAATTAATAGTGTTTGTTTGACGTCGCATATACGCTTTCCATGCATCGCTTCCTGCTTCACGTCCACCACCTGTTTCTTTTTCGCCACCAAATGCACCACCGATTTCTGCACCTGAAGTACCAATATTGATATTTGCAATACCGCAATCACTACCAGCTGCAGATAAAAATTGTTCGATGTGTTGCATACGATCACTAAATAGAGCAGAGGACAGACCTTGTTTTACAGCATTTTGCATTTCAATTGCTTGTTCTAAGGTTTCATACTTCATGATGTATAAAATAGGTGCAAATGTTTCGCGTTGTACAACGTCCCATTTGTTATCAGCAATTATAATTGTTGGTTCAACGAAATAACCTGTACGTTTTAAGGTATTACCACCAAATACAACTTCGCCACCATGTAATTTTGCTTCTGCAACAGCTTGCTGGAATTGTTCTACTGCTTGTTTATCGATCAGTGGGCCCATCAAATTTTTTGGATCAAGTGGATCACCAATCGTAATTTGTTTGTAAGCGTGTGCTAAACGTTTAATTAAATCATCGAATAAATTTTCTTGAATGAATAAACGACGAGTTGTTGTGCAACGTTGTCCTGCAGTACCGCAAGCACCAAATACAATTGCAGGAATTGCAAGTTTCAAGTTGGCAGTGTCATCAACAATAATTGCGTTGTTACCACCCAATTCCAAAATCGTTTTACCAAAACGATTTGCAACAGTTTGAGCAACATGTCGTCCCGCATGCGTTGAGCCAGTAAATGAAATCAGTGGAATACGTTCATCGTGTAATAATTTATCTGAAATTTGTCTGTTTTCAGGAATAAGCAAAGAAAATAAACCTTCTAAATCATATTTTTTTAGCACGGTATTACAGATGTGTTGAACTGCAACTGCGCATAACGGTGTTTTAGAAGATGGTTTCCAAACTACTGTATTGCCAGCAATGGCAGCAATGAAAGCATTCCAGGCCCATACTGCAACTGGAAAATTAAAAGCAGTAATCACACCAACTACACCTAGTGGATGCCATTGTTCATACATCCGATGTTGTGGTCGTTCGGAATGCATCGTCAAACCGTAAAGCATACGTGCTTGACCAACTGCAAAATCTGCCATGTCGATCATTTCTTGCACTTCACCATCGCCTTCTTGTTTGGATTTACCCATTTCAAGTGCGACTAAACTGCCTAGTGCATCTTTATGTTGACGTAATGCTTCACCTAATTCGCGTACGATATCGCCACGTTTTGGTGCTGGAATATTACGCCAAGTTAGAAAGGTTTTTTGAGCCTGCGTTATCACATGTTCATAATCTTTTTCTGAACATCCCCAAACACTACCAATTACAGCTTCATTACTTGGGTTAATAGAATCAATTGCAGTATGTTTATGGCTAGACCACCAATTGCTGCCCGTACTTGCACCACTATTTGATGCTTCAATATGTAATTGTTTTAAGAATTCCATTGGATCACTCCTTTATTTTTGGAATGTAATATTTACCGAAACGATTTTTGATGAAGTCATCAAAAGAAAATTGTTCTTGTAATACTAGCGATTGGTATTGATTTGCATTTCCTAATACCAAATCAACAACAGCGCAGACGCCAGAAGCTGTAGTAATTTGAATAGCAGACCAATGCAATCCAGATACAACATGGGGATAAACTTTATTCATGTAATTTTCTTCAAGATAGACGCCTTGTTTTTTGCCTTTAACCGACACATAAACCAAAACAATATCTTGATAAGTTTTAGGAACTGCATTTTCTAAAATACGTTTTAATGTTTCGCGATCGTCATTTAATTTTAGATCATTCATTAAAAAACGCATTTTTTCACAATGGCCTGGATAACGAATGGTTTTGTAATTCATGGTATTGACTTTGCCTTCCCACAATTCAGCTAAACTGCCAAGACCACCCGAAGTATTAAATGCTTCATACAACAAACCATCTAATTGAATAGCTTCTAAACCTTCAAGAGGATGTAACACCACGTTTTGTTTGTTTTCTACACCATGACATGGATTACCATATTCGTTGATCACGCCATCGGTTGACCAAGTTAAAGAATATTGCAACACGTTATTTACATTTTCTGGTAACGCACCTACGCGTAATTGAGATGAATCAACGCTATCGAATTTTTTCATCAAACTATTCGCAACAATACTAATAAAACCAGGTGCTAAACCACATTGCGGTACGAATGCAGTAGCAGCCCCTTCAGAAATTTTTTTAACAGCAGCAGTAACTGCAACGTCTTCAGTTAAATCAAAATAATGTAAATTATGTTCGCGGCAAGCTTCTGCAACGCTTACGTTTAAGAAATAAGGCAAACTTGAAATAACAGCTTGTTTAGGGTTTTGTTTTAAAAAATTTGCAAACGCAGTTTTGTCGCGGACGTCAAGTTCTACAGTTTTAATATTTGGAAGAGCTTTTTTTAAGCGGGAAACATCATCACCCTGAAAATGTTGATCGGCTAAATGAATATCATAATTTCCTGTTTCAGCTAACAGACAAGCGATAGCAGAACCAATTTTGCCAGCGCCTGTAATTAATACTTGATGCATAAAATTCTCCTTTTTTATTGAAATCGAAATTTAAAAGCAGGCCAGAGCGAGAAGGAAGCAATAGTAATGGCTCGTGAAAGGGGTGTCGACTTTGAAACAAAGATCAAAAATTAACGAAAAAAGATGATTTGAGTAGAGTGATTTATTTGTTCCCATATTCTGTCACCAGTAATTACAGGAAGGTTTTGTATTTGAGATAAAGCAAGACAAGCCCTATCACCTAAAGATAAGCCATATTTTTTATTTTGTTGTTTTAAGTTTGCAGTTACAAATGCATGTTCTTTTTCAAAAGAAATGGTATTTGGGAAAACTTCTTCTACAGTTTTTTCAGCAAGATTTTGCGGCATACCTTGTTCTACCAAAATTGTTACTGTCTCAGCTAAATTAACAGTGGACATCACGGCACTTGATAAATGTAATAAAACTACATCACATCCAGGTTCAAATTTTAATAAGGCTAGTGCTGCTGAAGAATCAAAAACAATATTACCGTTCACGAGAACTTTCCTCGCGTCTCATTTGAAACAAAGCTTCAACTAGGCTGGTGTTTTTACAATAACGCTGTACTAATGCTTGAGCTTTTTTAAGTTTTACCATAAGCCTTAAGTTATCTTCTTTACTAGTTAAGGAAGTTTGTAACGTTTTTTTTAATATTTTCAGTTTATTAGATTTCACTTTGTGTCACCTAAATTTTAAAAAAGATGTATGAAATAGAATAAGCATTATTTAAGTCATGCTCCAAGGATTAATAACTTCAATTGCAGGATATTGAAAATCCTGTTCATTACGGGTTGCTATTTTTAAGTCATAGTGAAGCGCGGTTGCAGCTAATAAACTATCGATGATAGGAATAGGGCGATTCATTTCATGATACAGACGTCCCCATCTTTCTGCGACATCGACATTAATCGATAAAATACGATCTCTTAACCATTGTTCTAGTTCTATTTCTAACCACAATTTGATCTTTTCTTTTCGTTTTTTATCAGGGATTTTTTCAATACCTTTTCTTATTTCTCCAATAGTTAAGACACTAATATAAATTAGATCATTAGGAATTTTTTCTAACCATTGCATAACAGAAGGTGCCGGATTGCGTTTAACTATTTCAGAAACAACATTGGTATCAAGTAGATAACTCATAAATCGATTTCCCTATCATGCAGTGATTTGTCACGTTCAATGTCTAGTTCTTCACCTACTAGCGGTGAACTACGCATAAACTCAACAAATGACATACCAGAGCGAGTAAGCTTATTAAAATCATCAATTGCAAGTACAACCACTGCAGGTTCTCCTCTTACAGTAATAAATTGCGGTTTATGTTTTTGTGCTTTCTTAATCAATTCACTCAAACGAGCTTTGGCGTCTTGCAGTTTCCATTTATTCATGTCATTTCCTCTTGAAACAACTAGTCAGACTAGTCTATTTTTTGTTGGGGATGATGTCTAGTAAATTTTTTTCATTTAATTACATTACTGAGCTGTTAAATTTTAAGGAAAACATTATGTCTAACGATTTAAAAAAATTTATTCGCGATATCCCTGATTTTCCACATACTGGCATTTTATTTCGCGATATCACGCCACTTTTAGCAAATCCAACAGCATTGAAACGCGCAGTAATAGCGATGGCAGATGTTTTTGGACAACAACAAATTGATTTTGTTGCTTCGCCAGAAGCACGCGGTTTTATTTTTGGTACTGCTATTGCTTGTGAATTAGGCGTTGGTTTCATACCGGTACGCAAACCTGGAAAATTACCAAGCAAAACAATTGAATGTGAATACGATTTAGAATATGGCAGCAATAAACTTGCAATGCATGATGATGCAGTGCAAAGAGGGCAACGCATATTAGTTGTAGATGATTTATTAGCAACAGGCGGTACAGCAGAAGCAACTTGTAAATTAATAGAAAAATCAGGCGGTATTGTGATTGGTTGCTCGTTTTTAATTGAATTAAAAGCGTTAAAAGGTCGTGAACGCTTAAAAGATTATCAAGCTCACGCTTTAATTGAGTATTAATTATTCTAATAATAATTTTAAAACATTCGCTGCAATCCAAGGTGTGATGGTGAAAAATAACACTGCGATTGCAGCTAAAAATGCTAATTGTCCTGAAGCTACAATTTGCGCCATCGCATTTGCAATTGCGCTAGTTGCAAAAATTAAAACAGGAACAGTAAGCGGTAAAATAATTAATGACAGTAGCAACCCACTTTGTTGAATTCCAACTGTAAATGCATTTGCAAGTAATCCCAATAAACACAATGTTGGTGTGCCTAATAATAAAGTGAAATTTAAAATTAAAATTTCAAGACCATGCAAATGAAAGAGCACAGCTAATAATGGCGATACCAGAATTAAAGGCAATCCTGCAATTAACCAATGTGCAAAAACTTTCGCTAATAACAAAATAGAAAGCGGTGTTGAACTTAATAAAAATTGATCCAGTGTTCCATCAATATAGTCTTGGTAAAACAAACGTTGAAAGCTAAGTAGTGACGCAAGTAATGCCGATACCCAAATTACCGCAGGTGCAATAAGACGCAGTGTTTCAACTTCTGGATTTAAGCCTAGTGGAAATAGTGATGTAACAATAATAAAAAATAATAACGGTTGCAGTACGTCACTAGGATTACGAAATGCAATTAGTAATTCACGTTTTAGTAGAGCTAAAAACCCAATCATATTTTTCCAAATTAAAGTCGATTTAGATTCTATTTCTACCATATCAAATATAATTATTTAAGTTGCAGTGATTTGATATTGGTAATTGATAAAACTTGATGTGTCGCAATCAAACTAATTCCACCGCGATTGCGATGTTCTAATAACAACTCTTCAACTAATTTAATGCCGTGCGCATCTAAGTTAGTGAAAGGTTCATCCAAAATCCAAATTTGTTTAGGTATCAACATTAATTTTGTTAGTGCGGAGCGACGTTGTTGTCCTAGAGATAATGTACGAATAGGACGATTGCTAACTGTAGATAACTCAAAGCGCTGTAACGCGTTATGTAACAACTCATTTTTGAAATTTTCATATAGCTTTAAATTTTCAATGATATTTAATTCAGGATGAAGTGCATTTTGATGGCCGATATAAAGTACTTTTTGATGAAAATTAATTTTGTTCTCATGAATGTTTTCTTT